>JBDRAX010000168.1:0-3616 GCA_043823375.1 Candidatus Omnitrophota bacterium
GCTCTCAACTCCGATAAAGCTCCAGATGCACAGCAAAATAGCCGCCATGACAGCCTGCGGCGGCGTTTGTCCGCCTGTATTCCAGTTGGCTGAAAATAGTTTCGGGTCAAAAAATGCCCACCCGTATGTACCTGTAAGGACAACGGGAATAAGAAGAAGAATGACCCCTACTGAAACAAGCCGCCCTATCCAGTTCGCGCCGAGCAGATTAAGGCCCGTAAATATCCAGATAATTATGATCGTCAGGATCCCTGCCGGAACAGAATGAGTTAATACGGGGAAAAACACAGAAAGGTAAGCTACTCCGGTGATAGCTATGGCCAAATTACCTATCCAGTTAGCGTTAAAATAAAGAACGCCCGTCTGGAACCCTAAAATAGGAGAGATCTCACCCGCGTAGGCCACAGGCCCGCCCGGCTGAGGGTCTTCCGTGCCCAGCCGCGCGTATACAAGCGCGAGGGCCAACGCGCCGATACCGGCGATAACCCACGCTATCAAGGAAATCGACCCGATTTTCGCGAGATTGGCAGGCAGTAGTGCAATACCCGATCCCATCATATTACCCGCAACAATAGCCGCGGCGCTGAATAATCCGATCTTTTTTATATTGTCCCGCTCCATATTATCCTCCTGGTTACAGCTTATCGGGAGATCCCGCCCCGTACTATTCCTTTACGCACAGGGTCATAAAATATTTTTTGCCGTTCATGTTTTTTCTTTCCACGCCGTGGATATCGCTTTCATACCCGGGGAATTCATTTTCAAAGTCCTGGCGCAGACGCAAATATTCAAAAACAGGCTCGGCTTTTTTATTTATCACTTCGCCTCCCATCATTATCGGGATACCGGGCGGATAAGGGACTATCATGACAGCGGGAGTGCGCCCCATCATTTTGTCAAGTTCAACATATTCCACATTCCTCCGCACCACCGCATGGTACGCCTCAGAAGGCCTCATAGCCTGGTCGGGAATGACCTCAAAAGCCTTTTGCATCTTTTCAAGTATGGCATGCCCGCTGAAATACGCATGTATGGCCGAAGCGTGGTCTTTTAATCCGACTCCCGAATATACCTCAGGGTACATATCCACAAGTTCCGGGAATACCCCGGATAAAGACGCGTTCTCATCATAAAGCTTTTTAAAGCATAATAGTGCCGAAAGCAGCGCCCCCTGTTTGGATTCTGTTGTCCCTAAAGAATTCAAAAGAAGGAAGGAATAATAATCCGTTTTCTCGCATACGACGCCTTTATTGATCAGAAAATTCGAGACTATGGACGCGGGGATACCTGTTTTTGCCATTTTCCCATCGCTTTCGATCCCCGGTGTTGTAAAGGTAAGTTTTATCGGGTCCAGCATAACATATTCTTTCTCAATGTCTTTAAAACCGTGCCAGTTATTCTCTTTGCTTAAAACCCAGGCGTTCTGATCTCTGGCAAGGTATTCGATATCGACTTTTTCGAAATCGACCTTTTTCCCATTTACCTTTACTTTTTCAGGCTGCCACATACCGAAAAACCAGGCGTTCTCACTTTTCTTTTTTAACTCTTTTTCTATTTTCACGACTTTCTGGCGAAGATCTATGGCGTCTTTAATTATATCGTCCATCATTACCTCGCCGTTATCTTCCATCATCCTGGTCGCGACATCAAGCGACGCTATCATACTGTATTGCGGCGAGGTCGAGCCGTGCATCATGTAGGATTCATTAAACTCATCGGGATTGATCTTGACCGTGCCCCCGTCCTTAATATGTATCATCGACGCCTGCGAAAATGCCGTAAGCAATTTATGCGTCGACTGCGAACAGAAAACGGGCGGATGATCTTTTCCCGGTTTTTCATCAGCCATCCCGTAATGGTTCCGGTATACCGGGTGAAAACGCGCGTAAGCGTACCACGCCTCGTCAAAATGAAGGTTTTCGACGCTTTTTTCGAGCTGTTTTTTTATGGCGGCCACGTTATAACATATCCCGTCATATGTCGAATTCGTGAGTGCCGACATTTTTATTTTATTCTTTTTCAGTTTTTCGGGAATGAGTTTATTTTCGCCGATTTTCTTCTTTATAAAAACCGGAGAGAACTCGGCCAGCCGGACTGGCCCTATGATACCCATTTTATTCCTCCTGGGTATCATGTAGACCGGGAAAGCGTCGGTGATAACCATTGAATAGTTAAGAGATTTATGGCAATTGCGGTCAACAAACGCTATATCGTCCCGGACGAGCTGGCTCCTCCATATGATTTGATTAGCGTTTGATGTCCCGTTCAAAACATAATAGGTCTGATCCGCGCCGAACACGCGGGCTGAATTTTTTTCCGCTTCGCCCGTTACTCCGCTGTGGTCCAGGAGAGACCCGAGTTCCGGAACAGAAATAGAAAGGTCCGACCGAAACGTGTTTTCACCGTAAAACTTAAAGAACGCCACACCCGCGGGGCTGCGCAGGAACCCCTCCCCCCCCATATGCCCCGGCGTATGCCAGGCGTATTTATACTCATTCGCGTATTTTACCAGTTCGCCGAAAAAGCATGGATAAACTTTTTTTACATATTCCGTAAGATGCATATCGATACGGCCCGCCAGAAAATGTATAGTATCCGCTGTTTTCCACAAAAAACCGTTAATGTTTTCCAGAACATCGAGGGGGATTTCGCCCGCCGTTAAACGGCCTGCCAGTAAAAGGATCGGCACCCCTTTATGTCTTTCGCGCATATTGGTTATAAAAGAGCGCGCCGTCATTTTTTCATGTTTATCCTCCTCAGGGATATCCCAGTCAACAACAATACACCCGAAGTCTGACCTGGAACGGAAGATTTCATACCCGTCTTCATACGTAAAAGAAGGTATCACGCTCAAGTCATGGTTTTTCTTAAGCGCCTCCACAAGTTCCCTTAACCTGAAACCTTCATCGTCCTGCGCGTTGAACTGTCCTGAAACAACCAATACCGGCCAGAGAATTTTAACGTCTTTCATCGCGCCCCTCCTGTTCCGCGGCTTTAAAAGTTAGTGCTGATCTCTACACCTAAGACCAGAGCGTCATCAATATCATTTTGTCCGCCAGGCCTCAAAATATATTGAATGTCCGGCGTAATATAAAACCACGGGCCGATCTGAAACCTGTGGTTCAACTCCAGCACCGTTTCAGTATCCCGCCCTGTCATCCGGCCGCTGAATTTACCTATAATAACGCAAAACGCCGTAACGTCAAAATCCCTGTTCGGCGGCAGTCCCTGATAAACCAATCCGCCCGCTATCTGGTATATTTGCGCGTTGATACGGTCATCCGGGGCGAGATACCCGCCGGCCCATACGCTTAAACCCTTGGGACGGTCCGCGCCTGTGGCGGATTGCGGATGATACGGCTCACTGTCCCTTTCAGCATAGGTGGCGCCTGAACGCATATGGTGCCTCCCTCTGAATTCGGGCCAGTCGCCGCGATATATCATCTGGTCGCATATAAGATAAAAACCGTAATTTCCGCGGCGGAGTATGTCAGGATTACCGTTCTCCTGGAATCTGCTCGACTGGTAATAACCTCCGAAAGTCACGCTCCCGGGCAGCCCTGTATCTTCGCGGGTATGGCCATGCTCGTACGTCAACTGTCCGATAGACAGGAAC
>JBDRAX010000169.1:0-12204 GCA_043823375.1 Candidatus Omnitrophota bacterium
GCTGGAACGTTTTTTGATGTATTACTGATAAGAACCCCGCTGTTCCCCGTGTTTATGCTAACTTGACTTTATTTATGATGCATAGTATCTTTGTTCAGACTTCTAGCCCGCATTTCTCACAAACAGTCGTTGTGAAAAAACATAAATGCTTGTAGATACAAGGCCTGAGTGAAAAAATGAGTGAAGGCGTACTGAAGTACGTCAAACTCATTTTTTCACGAAAACGCGGTAGATACAAGCAGTTATGCTTTCGTAATAGACTGTTTGTGAGAAATGCGGGTTAACACAAGGGCGGCATTTAAAGATAAACATAAGAAAACTAATAGAAAAATTTTATAAGTAGATCACTTCAGATCTACCGGGGTTATAACATTTAGTAAAAAACCTGGGGTCGAAGGAAGTATATCGAAAAGGGGCGGATATGCGGAGTAAAGTTTTTTATGTCCGGGTCAGTGAGCAGGACAGCGAGGAGATCATACGGCAGAAATTCGCGAGGCTGCTGGCTGTATGTAATATAGCTGAAGGCGTGAAAAAAGGGGAAAAGGCTGTTATTAAAATGCATTTCGGCGAGGAGGGGAATACGGGGTATGTTAAGCCGGAATATGTGCGGGTCTTATCCGATATTCTCTCACGGAATTGCGCGAAGGTATTGGTTTCGGATACGAATACGCTGTATAAAGGGAGAAGGACAAGGTCGGAAGATCATGTTAAGTTAGCCCGTGAGCACGGTTTTACATTTGAAAATACGGGCGCTGAGGTCTTTGTCCCGGAAGATTCTTCGGAGACAACTGTAAGAATAGAGGTGGATCAGGAATTCGTAAAGACCGCGAAAGTGGCGGGTATTTTTCTTGACGCGGGTATCCTCATTAACCTGGCGCATTTTAAAGGGCATATAATGACCGGGTTCGGCGGAGCTTTGAAGAATATAGGCATGGGGTGCGCTTCCCGGGAGGGGAAAATGGAGCAGCATACGGATATTTCTCCCACGGTATTTTTGGATAAATGTACAGGCTGCGGGGCATGCGGGGAGGTCTGCCCGGTTGCCGCGATCGAGATTAATGAAGGAAAGGCTTCTCTTGACAGTGAAAGATGTATCGGATGCGCCAGTTGTATAGCGGCCTGCCCGACTGAAGCTATGGCAATGGACTGGCCTCGCGGAGGGGATACTATCCAGCAGAAGATGATGGAATACGTGAAAGCGGTACTGGATAACAGAAAAGGGAAAAGTGTACATATAAATTTCGCGCTTAAAATAACAAAGGAATGTGACTGCCTTGCTAAAGATGACCCCCGCCTCGTGCCTGATGTCGGGATCTTTGTTTCCCGGGACCCAGTAAGCATAGACAAGGCCTGTCTTGATCTGGCAATAAGTAATGCCGGCGGCGTTGATATCTTCAGGCAGGCTCATCCTGGTGTGGACGCTATGAAACAGCTTCTTTACGCTGCGCGTCTGGGGCTGGGGAACCTTGAATATGACCTCGTTGAAATTAAGTGATCTCGGTCCTATCCTGAAACAGCTGATATATGGGCAGGGGTATTCTGAGCGTTACCCACAATACGAATACATTATTCACGATAAATACAACCTTCTCCGTATTCGTAAATACTCCATAAACACTCCAGGCAGGGACACATTGCGTGCGCCCTCTGACCACGAGGCGAAATCATAAAAAACAAGCGATCGAGAGACGCGTGCCACTATGATGGTCTTTATAGTAGTTGCAATATCGCGGGAGTATATGTAAAATATTTCAGTTAAAGCATTTCTATTTTTCTTTTTGCAGAAGGAAATTGTATTAAGAAAGTTTTTCGCGGCGCGCATAAAAAACAGCTGAATATGGCAGGAAAAGCTTCGCGGGCTTCGGTAAATAACGGCTTTTAAACACGCCGGATCAGCCGGGGTTCCATAAGCGTATTGTCCGGAAGGAATATTCTTAAATGGTATTGAAAACTGGAAAAAATATTATCTTCCGTGAGGACCGTTTAGGGGGATGGATAAGAATAGTATCACTGATCATCCTTTTTCTTGTCGTAAGTACAGGGGCAGTATTTTCTTTTTATCTTGGAAGATTCGCGGAAGAAGAGATAAAAAGAGATGATGAAGCCGCGCTTACGGCAATATCGCGTTTTTTGGATGACAAATTTTGCGAGGGAAAGAGCATCGTTAGAGTGTTAGCGGGATCTCCCTGGATCCTGCCGGCCCTTTTGTCGGATGACGCGGAAGATACGCGGCGGGCTAATTCGGTACTGGACAGATATCATAAGGAACTGAAGACTTCCGTGTGTTATCTGATGAATAAGGAAGGCGTTACGATCGCGTCTTCAAACCGTGATGACGATGAAAGTTTTGTGGGCCTGTCATACGGATTCCGTCCGTATTTCAAGAATGCCGTTGAAGGCGGAGAGGGAAGCTATTTCGCTCTCGGGGTGACATCTCTAAAAAGAGGTTTTTACGCGAGTTCCCCCGTACGAGACGATAAAGGGGATGTCGCGGGCGTAATAGTGATCAAGGAAGATATAGACGCGGTCGAGGATATCCTTAAGAATTACAGTAATTGTTTTTTTGTCAATTGTAACGGTATCATTTTTTTATCCGGAGTGAGATCTCTCGTATTAAGATCTCTATGGCCCATAGATCCCGGATCATATGAAGAGATAGTCGCGTCAAGGCAGTTCGGGGAAGGCCCTTTTGGAAATGTTTTTGAGAAACAGGTTTTCGGCGGGGAAAGGGTCCTTTTTGACGGAAAAAAGTATATGGTTTCCCGCAGAGACATGTATGGCGGAGAGTGGTCAATAGTGCTGCTTTCCCCTGTTTACAGGATCATGCTTTATCGTTCCATAGGCGTGGTTGTTACCGCGTTCATGAGTTTACTGATACTCGGTTTTCTGGTAATAATAGGGCAGCGGGAGAAATCTTCGCGGCTTATACGCAGGAGCGAAGAGAGGTTTAAGCAGATAGCTTTGAGCTCAAGGGATGTATTCTGGGAAACGGATAAAGACGGGCGCTATACGTATGTAAGCCAGGCGGTGAAAGAGGTATTCGGATATTCTCCCGAAGAGGTCATCGGGAAAAAATATTATGATTTTTTCAGCGCCTGCGATAAAAGGGAAATTTTGCCCCAGGCAAAAAAATCCATAGAACTTGAGGGTTTTTTCGCTAATATGCCGCACAGATGTTTTCATAAAAGCGGCAAAGACATAATACTCGAAACTACGGGTTTTCCCTTTTTTGACGCCAGGGGAAATCTCGCGGGATACCGCGGCGTAGACAGGGATGTTTCCGAGAGAAAATATGTGGAACATAAGGAAAAGGAATTTATCCTGGCTCAGGCTGAGGCGGAAAAGGAGCGCGCGGGTGAGGCGCGCAAAGCTTATCTGGAACTTAAAACCATGCATGAAAAACTTCTGCGCTCGGAAAAACTCGCGGCCATGGGCAAATTGGCCGGTATGGTGGCGCATGAACTTAAAACGCCGCTCGGCACAATTAAGAATCTTCTGTATCTATTCAGGAAAAAACTGGAAAATATCGAGACAGACAGCGTTATTAAAAAATATATCGCCGTTATGAATAAAGAAGTAGACGCTGCGACTAAGATCATCGGTGATATGCTTACGCTTGATAAGACCAGGGTACCTGAAAATCTATCAGAGGTTAACCTGAATAGCGCGCTTGATATGACCATAGAAAGGGTCGCTTTGCCGGATAATATTCATATCGAGCGGAATATCCCGGTTGACCTGCCTGGGATCTACGCGGATGAAGGCCAGCTTGTCATTGTTTTAAGTAATCTTTTGCGTAACTCGGTGCAGGCAATGCCTTGTGGAGGTAAGATCTTTATCGCGTCCCGCGAGAAACAGAAAAAAATAATTGTTATGATAAGGGATACAGGTGAAGGGATCGAAAAGAAAAATCTGGATAAGATCTTTGACCCTCTTTTCAGTACGAAATTCGGAGGTACGGGTTTAGGCCTCATGGTGTGCCAGAAAATAATAGCTTCGTATAACGGAACAATAGAAATAGAAAGCGAATTCAAAAAAGGTACAACCGTAACTTTGGTTTTTCCTGTTTCGCCCCCTTTAAATGCGAGGTCGGAGAATACCGGCACTGATCAGTAAGTACGGGTCAAAATACAGGGTGTGTCACGATCACAGCTTAAAAACGTGTAGAGATATACAAAAAAGGATCCAGGATGAGCCGTAAACTGAATTTGAAAAACATATTTATCGTATCGCTGTTAATACTCACGGCCTATTCTTTTTTCCCGATGATATTTTTTCTTTTTACCGCTCCCGCGGGGAATGACGATAATAATCAGGCTAACGCGGCTAAGCTGCGGGGAAACGCGGGTTTTTATTTCTCGTTCATAGTCTTTGGCGATAACCATGCCGGCCTTATATTCAATGACGCTTCAGCCCTTAAACTCATATGGAACATGAACCGCGAGGACAGGTTCCGCAAAGTCCCGCTGGATTTTGTGCTCAGCGCCGGTGATGTCAGCCTGAATGGTAAAGAGCGGCATTTTACCGCGTACAAGAAATTACAGAATATCATCAAATATCCCGTAATAGCGGCCATCGGGAACCATGATGACAGGGAACTTTTTAAAAAGTATTGCGGCGATCCCCAATTCGCTTTTCCCGACAGGAATTCATATTTTATTGTCGTTGATAATGAGGGCGGGCCCCCTGATTTCGAGTGGCTTGAAAAAGAGCTCGAAAAGGGGAAGTCCTACAGTCATATTTTTATAGTTATGCATAAACCGCCCTTTGACCCGTATCAGCGGGATTGGTATAACGCCGACAGCGCGCCATGGGCGTATAAGTTCCGCAAGCTCTGTTCGGAAAATAAAGTCGACATGGTCTTTAGCGGGCACAAGCATATGTTCGCGCGCCGGAAATTTGACGGAGTGGAGAATATAGTTACCGGAGGCGGAGGGATGCTTATTGAGATCCCCGAGGCGAACGGAGGGTATCTTAATTACGTCCGGGTTGTAGTGAATCATGAGTATGTAACATACGAAGTCAGGAAAGTGTCGCCTCCTTTATGGCTGCATATGACATATTATCTGGGCAAAGAAGCACTGTACTGGATCAGGAACTGGTATGGTTCGGGGTATATTTCAGGGAGGGACAGGGAAGTCTTTCCGCCGCGTATACGCGACATGGATAATTATGAATACTGGTTTAATGAAAAAGGGAATATAAAAGAGGATTGATCCTCCGCGTTTTTTACAGCGGCATGGGTTTCTTTTAATATGGGAACTTACGTTTTCGCGATCAATATTGTTTTTTCCGCCCGAAGAGAACCCTTCGAATACTTGTTGCGCCTTATACTGGCAGAGCTTGGTATAGCCGACAATGAGATCGTTACCTCCCTTGATGGAAAAGAGCGCGGAATAAGTGTTTTTATGGGAACGGCTAAAAAAGCGGAGTCTCTTAAGAACCGGCTTGAAGGGCTGAGGCTTAAAGGAGTCACGATCGATCTTAAAATTCTAAGGGACAGTGACTGGAAGACTAAATGGAAGGATAACACTGAACCTTTTATGGTCACGGAAAAATTGCGTGTCGCGCCTTTCAGTTATAGGGATAAGTTCAAAAACAGCAAAGATAGAACGGTTTTTATTGATACGGATATAGTTTTTGGATACGGAACGCATGCTACGACACGGGCCGTGGCCGGTTTTATGGAAAATAAACGGGGGCTTTTTGAAACTTTTCTTGATATAGGGACCGGGACCGGGATACTTTCGATAATCGCCCGGAAGTGCGGCGCGAAAGAAGTATGGGCTCTGGATATATCCGCTTCCGCGGTTAAGACCGCCGGAAAGAATTTAGCGGAAAACGGATACAGGGCTGATTACCTTGAGGTTCTTGATTTCAGCAAGTTTAGCGATGATAAAACTTTTGACTTTGTCGCGGCTAACCTTTTGAGCGAAGATCTTATTTGTATGCGTGATAAGATCATCTCCTGTGTCCGGACCGGAAAGTATCTGGCCGTATCGGGTATTTTCGCGGAGAACTATGGATCTTTCCGGAGGAGGTTCGATGCGGGTAACATTAAGTGCCTGCGGATAAAAAAAGAGGACGGATGGTATTCCGTATTATACAGGGTGAAGAGCCGCGCGGTAAGGAGACCCTTGCCGCGCGGCCGTGGTAAAAACTTTCCGGCAAAATGAGAGGCCGCGCGCGCCTCTTATGGTTATTCCCCGTACAAAGTCCTCAGTTGCTCTACAGTAGGATGCCCCGGATAATATTCTCCCTGCGGGCCGGTATAACCTGTTCCGGATCTGTATAGCGTAACCTGTGTGTAGCTTCCGTTGGAGTTAGGTATACTGACCGTTACCGTATCAACCCGAGCTGGGGCCGGGGGCAGGGCAGTAGGGACAATGACCGCGCGTGGTTCCTGTGGCACTATGATGTAAGTTGTTTCGTTCCTTCTGCGCGCGAGGTTGTTGAAGAGAAGGCAAGTCAGCCTTCCCAGTACAGGGGTCGCGCAATACCGTGAAGAATAAAAAGCTCTCTGGCGGTAAGGGTGGTGTCCTCTGTCATTATGCCCGCGGGCAAACGCGGTACCTGAAGTAAGTAAAAGTATGCCGGCCAGGGCCGGGAGTACGAGAACTACGCGAAAAAGTTTGTTTTTTAACATGGCGAACCTCCTTATTTTAACGGGCGTATCCTGATTATTTTTCGGGGAAAATTCCCCGCGCACTATCTTAGACAGAGCATTTTTCCGAAAAGTTGCGAGGACGCTGTTTTTTTTGCGGGTTCTCCAGGATATTTTTATGCTTTACAAAAGTGTCGAGATTGTGTATGCTCATGGATTCACGCGCGAAGTAGAATCAATAACAGGATATGGAGATATGATTTCAGCTAATAATGTTTCGCTTCAATACGGGAAGCGGGTGCTTTTTTCGGAAGTAAATATCGTTTTCTCGAAAGGGAACTGCTATGGGCTCATAGGGGCTAACGGTTCGGGGAAATCCACGTTTTTAAAGATCCTTTCCGGAGAGAACGAATCAACGGCGGGTTCTGTGTTTGTGACGCCGGGAGAAAGGATTTCCGTTCTTAAACAGGATCAGTTCGCTTTTGATGAATATACGGTTTTAACCACGGTTATTATAGGGCATAAAAGGCTTTATGAACTTATGCTTGAGAAAGACGCGCTTTACGCCAAAGAAGATTTTTCCGAGGAAGACGGGGAATACGCTTCGGAACTCGAGTCTGAGTTCGCGGCACTTGACGGATGGAACGCCGAATCCGAAGCTGTAAGGCTTTTAAGCTACCTGGGGATCCCGGAGGAGCTTCGCGACGCGCAGATGAACCAGCTGGAGGCCGGGCAGAAAGTAAGGGTGCTTCTTGCCCAGGCATTATTCGGCAACCCCGATATCCTTCTTATGGATGAACCGACTAACCATCTGGACGTTGAAACCAGTATGTGGCTTGAGGAATTTTTGTGTAATTTTCAGAATATCGCCATTGTGGTTTCGCATGACCGGCATTTCCTGGATAAGGTCTGCACTCATATCGCGGATATCGACTACGGGAAGATCCAGTTATACCCGGGGAATTTCAGTTTCTGGATCAAATCGAGCCAGCTCGCTTCAAAACAGAGGGCCGACACCAATAAGAGGGTAGTGGAAAAACGGAGGGAACTTGAGGATTTTATCGCCCGGTTCAGCGCTAACGCTTCAAAGGCGAAACAGGCGACCAGCAGAAAAAGGACTCTTGAGAAACTTACACTCGAAGACATCCGGCCGTCTTCGCGTAAATGCCCGTATATAAACTTTGAGCAGGAAAATGAATCCGGGAACAACATACTGCGCGTTGAAAATTTATGCAAAACGATCGACGGCCAGGCAATGTTCAGGGACCTGACTTTTACGGTGAATAAGGGTGATAAGATCGCCCTTGTCGGGCGAAGCGACCTTGTTAAGACGGCTATTATGCAGGTCTTAATGGGCGAAATACCGCCGGAGAGCGGGACTTTCACGTGGGGGATCTCGACAAAAAGGGCGTATTATCCAAAGGATAACAGCGCGTATTTTGAGAGCGGCCTTAACCTGATAGAGTGGCTTTCTCAATATTCGGCGAATACCACGGAAACGTTTATACGAGGTTTTCTCGGCCGCATGCTGTTTTCTGGGGAGGAGGCTTTAAAGCCGGTGAATGTCTTGTCCGGAGGCGAGAGGGTGAGATGTATGCTATCCCGTATGATGCTCACGCAGGCTAATGTGCTTATACTTGACGAACCCACGAACCATCTGGATCTTGAGTCTATCACTTCTCTGAATGAAGGTCTTGAGAGGTTCCGGGGTACCGTTATTTTTTCATCTCATGACCACGAACTCGTGCAGACCGCGGCAAACCGTATTATTGAGGTTACGCCAGCCGGTTATATAGACCGCGCGGACACTACTTATGACGAATATTTAGCCGATAGTAATATCGAACAGAGGCGCAGACAGTTATACCCTCAATAGATCTCGTATTCGTTCAGGCGGCATTCAATATCCCCGTTATAGAACGGGACGCGTTTTTTCGCGCGCAGGCCTATTTTTTTCGACAGTACGGGATTGCCGGTAAAAACATATCCGGTGTATCCCAGGCATTTTTTCTTGAAAAAATCGCCTATTTCTTTATAGGCCGCGGCTAATTCGGAAGATTCCCCCATGCGTTCTCCGTATTCAGGGTTAAGTATCACTATGCCTTTGCCATCCGGTATTTCCGTATCCTGGAAGGGGCAGGAACTGAACTCTATAAGATGGTCCACTCCGGCGGTTTTAGCGTTTTTCAGGGCTCCGTCTACGGCTTTTGGCCTTATATCTGTCGCGATTATCCTGAAGCCTGTTTTTTTTAAAGACCTGGCCAGTGTTTGTTTTCTCAGAGCCTGCCAGTAGCCGGCGTCGAAATTTTTAAGATGCGTTAAAGCGTAATTACTGCGCAAAAGGCCCGGAGCTTTATTGAGGGCTATGAGCGCGGCTTCTATGGCCAGTGTGCCGCTCCCGCACATGGGATTAACAAAGTGGCAGGTGCCGTTATAGCCGGAAGCCAGGATAACCGCGCCTGCCAGAGTTTCCTGCATCGGCGCTTCAAGAGGTATTTTCCTGTATCCCCTGTCAGCGAGTTTCACGCCCGATGTATTAAGGTATATCCAGGCTTTTTTGTCTTTCCAGTACAGATTGATGACTATGTTTTTCCTGTCAGGCCCGGAGTCCGGCCGTTTTCCGGTCTGTTCAACCATGCGGTCGACTATGGCGTCCTTGAGTTTCTGGTTAGCGAACATGGAGTTTTTGATCGTGGGGTTATCTACCTGCGATACAACTGAGATGTATTCGTCCGGCGGAATGATATTTTCCCATTCTATCTGCCGGGCTTCGCTGTAAAGGTCCGGGGCTGACGCGCACTTGATCTCTTTAAGAAGAAAAAGGACGTTGTAGGCTGTACGCAGTTCCAGGTTGAGTTTGAAGGTCTCGAGGAAATGCGCTCTTATGACAACACCTGTTTCGTGGGATGAGTCTATTTTATAGCCCAGGGATGTTATTTCAGCTTCAAGGAACGGCTTGTTGCCGCGCGCGCATGTGATCAGTATTTTATTCGTAAGGTTAAGGTTCATAGGCCATAGATTATAGCGTAAGTTACTCCGCCTCTTCAAGGTATTTATACCGATCAAATTCGCTGAACGCGTTTTTTTTATTGACAGCATTAAAAATATGGTATACCATAACTAAAAAGTTAACTATAAAAAGTTAGTAACAATACCTTATTGTTTTACAAGGTATGAATGGGAATCAGGTGAAAATATGAAAATCAGCGAACTTGCGAGGCTGGTAGAAGGCGTTGTAGAAGGTGATGGGGATCTTTCAATTAAAGGATTGAACGGCGTGGATAAAGCCGGTGAGGGTGACGTTACTTTCGCGATGGATGCAGAGAACCTGGCGCGCGCGGAAAAAGGCAAAGCTTCTTGTGTCCTCGCGGATAAAAAACTGAGGAAGTCGTCAAAGACTCTTATACGGGTGCCTAACCCCAAACTTTCCTTTCTGATGGTTTATAATGTCTTTAATTCACCCCGGGAGTATAAGGCTTTTGTGGATCCTTCCGCTGTTATCGCGCCTTCCGCGCGTATAGGAAAGAACGTATGGATAGGGTCTAATGTATTTATCGGAGAAAAGGCCGGGATAGGGGACAATGTAATAATAGAAAACAATTCTGTAGTAAAGAAAAATTGCCGGATAGGTGATTTTTGTCATATACATCCGAATGTCACGCTGTATGAGAATACAATATTGAAAAAAAAATGTTATTCTGCACAGCGGTGTGGTAGCGGGGGCGGACGGCTTCGGGTATGTAAAAGATAAAGGAAAAGTATATAAATTCCCGCAGCTCGGGATCGTGATTATCGAAGACGACGTGGAGATAGGAGCGAATACTACTATTGATAAGGGTTCTCTGGGGGATACTGTGATCGGGGCGGGGAGTAAGATCGATAATATGTGCCAGATCGCGCATAATGTTAAAATCGGCAGAAATATGCTTATGGCCGCGCAATGCGGCATTTCCGGGAGCACGGTTATCGGGGATAATGTGACCATGGGCGGACAGGCGGGAATAGTTGATAATGTCGTTATCGGAGATAATGTGACCATAGGAGCCAAGAGCGCTGTTATCGGGAGTCTCAGGGATAACGCTGTTGTCTGGGGGATCCCGGCGCGGCCCATCGCCCAGACAAAGCGCCAGATGGCTGTTTTGTCTCAGCTCGCTAAAAGCGGTAAAATTTCCCGGAAGAGCGAAAAACAGGGAGAACTTTAAAAAATGGAGGTTTCTTGATGTTCCCTTTTGAAAAAGATATTCCCCTCAGAGAGAGAAAACAGGCGAGGACAAAAGTTTCTCTGGCGAAGGAATTTGTCGCGGGAGTAGAGGAGACCGGGTACGATAAGATATCCATTAAGGAAGTATGTGAAAGGGCGGAAGTCTCGGAAGGGACTTTTTATAATTATTTTCCCCAGAAAAAAGATATTATGAACTATATAGCCAGCCTCTACTGCGTGAAGTCGGTATTTGATACGGATCAGAAAGTATCAAGAGAATCCCCGCTCGAATATATAGAAGCGTTCTTGATCAATATGGTGAGGGCGATGGAAAACTTCAGTAAATTTTCTCATGAGTTCATAGATGTTATGCTAAGGGAGCGTTTTAAACCGGAAAAAACGTTAGTCCCTGAACTTGAGCTGTTTTACGCGTTTCCTGAATATGCCGGGAAAAAAGGGTTCAGGAGCGAAAATTTTGAAACACTGCTGGATGATCTGATCTCAACCGCGTCTGAAAAAGGGCTTGTAAGAAAAGAAGTGAGCCTGGATGATGTACGCCTTTTCATTGACGTTGTACTTTTCGGCACGATCATAATGGCGGGTATAGAAGGAAGAAAAGACCAGATAAGCATGATCGAAAATCAACTGGCGATCTTATGGAGAGGGATCAGAAAATGAGGGTGTTGTTTTATCTCTTTAAAATGGGAAGGATCTATGCGTACGCGCTTATGGCGGCGGTATGCTTTAATTACTGCCCGGCAGGAGCATCAGGCACCGAGACGCCTGATGTGGTTCTCAGAGTAAGTTTGGAAGAGGCGATATCCGGGGCGCTTGAAACCATGGAAGATATACGTATCAGCAAGGCGGAAACGGAGGTATCGTACCATAAATACAGGGAAACACAGACGGCACGGTATCCGTATCTTTCAGGGCACGCCCAGTGGCTAAATAATAACAGGTATCCTTTGAACGTAAGGTATCCGGGGGGTACGTTTGAAGACTATGAAACCGGAGCGGGGCTTACCCTGCGCCAGGTGGTGTGTTCTTTTGGAATGATACCCGCGGCGGTCGAGGCGGCCGGTAAGAACCTTGAAATGAGCAGATGGAATGAAAAGGTAAAAAAAGAGGATGTCATATATAACGCCAGGTTTTCATACTACACGGCGGTATTCGCCCGGAAAGCCCGCGACATAGTCCGTGAATCCTACAATAACAGCCTGGAAAATAAAGCCATACTTGAGAACCGTTCTGCCATGGGCAGGGTTTCAAGAAAGGACAACATCAAAATACAGGCGGATATCGCGTCCAGGATACCTCTTCTAACTAACGCGGAAGCTGATCTTATTTCTTCTTTGAATACGCTCAAGAGAGTTATGGGCCTGGATTTCGATATGGAGAT
>JBDRAX010000170.1:0-10089 GCA_043823375.1 Candidatus Omnitrophota bacterium
GCCAAAGCGACATATGATCCCTTAAACATATAATATTCTCCTTCCATTTTGCCCCATGAAACACAATTTAAATATCAAAAATATTCACTTAACATTTTTTCACCGGGAAGATCTATCACTGTATCGTTCCCGAATAAACAAGGCTTGCCGTGCCTTCCAGATAAACATTCGTAACTTTGTCCCCGGATATATCAAAATGAACCGCGAGCACATCTCCGCTCCGCGTTTTCATTTTTACCGGGCTTGCCGCGTATTCAAGGATACCCAGGACTACCGCGGACGCTACGGTCCCCGTACCGCAGGCGAGAGTCTCATCCTCCACGCCGCGCTCATAAGTCCTTATCGAGGCCTTACCACCGATGATATCACCCACAAAATCCGCGTTTGTCCCTGCCGGGGCAAAGAGGCTGTGTTCTCTTATCTGCCGGCCGATGCCTCTTACATCATACCCGTCCAGGTCATTCACAATATGGACAACATGAGGCACTCCGGTATTAAGATAGTGTACTTTCAGAACAGAAGCCCCTATGCCGAGATTTATGTCCATCTGGATATCTTTAGGGTCGCTCATTTTTATTTTGACATTCCCGGAAACGACCTTAGCCTCAAGTATCCCCGCGCCCGTTTCAAAAACAAGGTCATTCCCCCAGCCGGATTCCGCGGCGTAAAGCGCGCTGCACCTTGCTCCATTCCCGCACATATCAACTTCAGAACCATCCGGGTTTATTATGCGCATGCGAAAATCCCCTTTTTTCGAGGCCTCCAGCACCAGCAACCCGTCCGCTCCCACCGAATGCCTCCTGCGGCACAGATCCCCGGCGATCTCGGAATAATCGAGTTTATCCTGATCCAGGCGGCCGTCCCTGTTGTCAATAATGACAAAATCATTCCCGCTGGCCGCCGCCTTTGTAAAATTCCCCGTATATTTATTTTTCATGATCTTTTCCTTTTGCTTTTTCCGGAACGAACCCGGAGGATCAAGAGCGAATATTCTATCTTAATTCTTTAAGGATTTTTTCTCCCCGTATCAGGTCCTTATACCTCTCAGCCGCCCTCAGCACTTTGGCCTCACCGTTTAATACCATTAGTTCGGCGGGACGCGGCCTGGAATTATAGTTTGAAGCCATCGTAAAACCATACGCCCCGGCTCCCATGACACAAAGGAACTCTCCAGGTATGATCTCAGGTAATTCCCTGTCAAGCGCGAGGTAGTCGCCGCTTTCGCATATCGGGCCGACTACATCATATTTCATCCTTTTCGATTCACGCCTGACAACCTGCCTGATCTCATGATAAGCTTCATACAGGCTCGGCCGGAGCAGATCGTTCATCCCGGCGTCCACTATGGCGAATTTTTTTCCCGTTGACCCTGTTTTTACATATAAAACCTTACATACAAGTATGCCGCTATTCCCTGAAATAAACCTGCCCGGCTCCAGGATAAGTTTAAACTGCCTGTCTTTTACAAGCGGTATTATCTCTGACGCGAAGTTCTCAGCCGTAGTAGTTTTTTCTTCATTATACAAAATGCCGAACCCGCCCCCGAGATTCAGCCATTCGATCTCTATATTGCTCCTGTCAATAAATTCCAGGATTTTCTTCACAGCGCTCGCAAAAGGCGCGACATCCGTGATCTGAGATCCGATATGCACATGTATCCCTTTAAGGTCCACATTCGCGTACTTATTCGCGTTATCAAAAATTTCTTCCGTAGACTTAAAATCAATGCCGAATTTTTTCTCCTTGGTACCCGTAGTGATATAGTCATGCGTCTGGGGTTTTACATCCGGGTTCACTCTCACCGCTACTTTAACCTTACGCCCTACGCGCCTTGCCACGGTATCGATCATTATCAGCTCCGGCACGGACTCCACGTTAAAAAACAATATCTTTTTCCTGATTGCCTGTTCTATCTCCTTTTCCGTTTTTCCGACACTCGCGTATACGATCCTCTGGGGAGGGCAGCCTGCCTTAAGCGCCTTAAAAAGCTCTCCCCCGGAAACTATATCAAGCCCGGCACCGGCATTTACCAGAGCTTTGCAAATGTTAAGGTTGGAATTCGATTTCATGGAAAAACAGATAAGCGGATCCAGCGCTTTAAATGCTTCCTTAAGTTTGCCGAAATGGTCCAGTAGCGTCTTATGGCTGTACAGATAAAAAGGCGTATCATTCCGTTTAACTATCTCCGATATGGAGACATCCTCACAATGAAGCACATTATTCACGTATTTAAACTCATGCATTTTCTCTCCTTTTCCTTCCCCCCGCGAATGCCGTACGGATCTGTTTTTTTATCCGGATCGGATACGCGGGCTTCAGCTATATTTTAAGCCGCTTCTTCCACTTCCGTATCTCTTTTTTAACGAACCCGGGATTGGTACTTCCAGGCGTTTTTTTATTTTTTACCGATGTCTCAGGGTTCAACAGCCCGTAAGCTTCCTGCCCGAGCTTTTCCGAAAATTTCCCGAGCTCCGATATGGACAGGTCAGATATGGCGATATTTTTTTTTGAGCAGTATTTAACTATCTCTCCGATTATGTCATGCGCCTCCCTGAAGGCTACGCCGCCGCGCACAAGATATTCAGCGAGATCCGTGGCATATATAAACTCGTCTTCAAGTATTTTTAACGCTGCATCCTTGTCAGGCTCGATACTTCCGACAAGCCGGGCCATGATTTCCAGTTCAGAAGAAACCAGGCTCATTGTCTCGAAAAGAGGCTTTTTATCTTCCTGCAAGTCCCTGTTGTATGAATGCGGCAACCCCTTGAGGAGTATGAAAATCGAATTTAAAGCGCTGATAGCCTGCGCGCTCTTCCCGCGTATCAGTTCCAGCACATCAGGATTTTTTTTCTGCGGCATAAGAGAACTTCCCGTGCAATAATCCGCGCCTATATCGATAAAGCCGAATTCCGGGAGGCTATACAGTATCAGGTCTTCACTCATACGCGATAAATGTACCGCCACGAAACAAAGGCCGGAAATTACTTCCGCGATAAAATCCCTGTCACTGACCGAATCTATGCTATTGGCTGATATCCCCCGAAATCCCAGTTTTCTGGCCACAAATTCCCTGTCCAGATCCAGAGCCGAACCCGCTATCGCCCCGGATCCCATAACCGAGATATCGCATCTTTCTTCCGCGTCCGTCAGACGGCCAATGTCTCTATGCAGCATCTCCACATACGCCATAAGCAAATGAGAAAAAAGTACAGGCTGCGCCCGGTTCAAATGCGTATATCCCGGGATTATGACATCAATAGACCGTTCGGCAAGTTTCACAAGTTCCCCCTGCAAATCAAGGATCCGCCCGTTTACGCGCGAAACGCTCTCCCTGCAGAAAAGGCGCATGTCATTAACGACCTGTTCATTACGGGACCTTCCGGTGTGCATTTTTTTCGCCGGAGCAGGGACCTTGCTTTCGACATAATCCTGAACTGCGGAGTGGATATCTTCATACCCTGACGGCATCCAGACGCCTTTTTCTATCTCTTCTTCAAGTTTATCCAGGACATCCGCGACTTGCTTCTTTTCATCCGCTGTTATATATCCGCATTTAGCCAGCATCTCCACATGCACCCTGGAACTTACACAGTCATACAGGGCAAGTTCCTTATCCACATTCAGGCTGGAAGTAAAACCGGCCACTAACGGATCCATCTCTTTTTTTTCGAATCTTCCGCCCCACAGTTTTTTTGTCATAATCTCTCCCCGTGCCTGACCCCGCCACGACGCGCTTTTTTCCCGGGTACAGGCGTTTTATAACGCTATTTACCGGCGCCTCTCCGGATAAAAGCGGATTTTTCCATTACAACACGTTACTTTTTAAACGGCATTGCCCAAAGATCTATAAAACCCTTAGCCAGCGACTGATCGAAAATATCGCCCTCACCATAAGTGGCAAGTTCCATTTTATATCTCGAGTGCGCGCTCTTTCTGGCCGCGACAGAGACAGTTCCCTTGTATAATTTCACTTTAACATCACCCGAAATATTCTGCCCGGCGCTGTCGACAAAAGCGTCGATAGCTTCTTTTAAAGGAGTGAACCACAAACCGTTATAAACCAGTTCCGCGTATCTGTCAGCCAGAGCCTGCTTAAATCTGCGGATATCCCTGTCCAGAACCATCTCCTCCAGAGCTCCATGCGCCGCGTAAAGTATCGCAGACCCCGGAGCTTCATAAACTTCCCGGGATTTTATGCCTACCAGGCGGTCTTCTATCATATCCACGCGGCCTATGGCATGCTTTCCCCCGATCAAATTTAGTTTTTTTACAAGCTCCACCGGGGCGTATTTTTTTCCGTTTATTGCTTCAGGCACGCCTTTTTTAAAAGTTATCGTAACATATTCCGGTTTTGACGGAGCTTCTGAAGCTGGGACAATACTGATAAAAGTATCCCTTGAAGGTTCCTCGCATGGATCTTCAAGCTTTCCGCCTTCGATACTTATTCCCCATAAATTCTTATCTATGCTGTACAGTTTTTTCTTAGTCTGCTCTATAGGGATATTATGTTTTTTAGCGTAGTCGATCTCAGACTCACGCGTAGTCAGCTCCCATTCCCTTACAGGGGCAAGCACTTTTATACCTGGCGCCTTTAAATGAAAAGTTACTTCAAAACGGACCTGATCGTTCCCTTTCCCCGTACAACCGTGCGCTACCGCGGCCGCTTTTTCCGCTCTGGCTATATCAACCATGGCGTTAGCTATGACAGGCCTGGAAAGAGCTGTCGCCAGATTATATTTTCCCTGGTACAAAGCGCCGGTCTTAAGCGCCCGGAAAGCGTAATCGGTTACGAATTCCTTCTGGAGATCTCCTACGATACATTTCACAGCGCCTATCTTAAGAGCGCGCTTCCTGCTGCTTTCAGTATCGGATCCCTGCCCTACATCCCCCATATAGCAGATAACCTCGTACCCTCTGTCCATCAACCATTTTATTATTACCGAAGTGTCCAATCCCCCGGAATAAGCCAGTACTACTCTCTTCTTTGCCATTTACTTTCCTCCTCTTTCATTTATTCGCATATTATTCCTGAAACCATACTTCCGCCGTTCGATAAAAGCGGAAAACTATTTTTTCCCGCCCGTCTGTTCACCGCTCATCAGCCGGAGAAGCAGCGCCTTCTGCACATGCATCCGATTCTCAGCCTGATCATAAACTATTGAATTCTTTCCGTCTATTACATCGGTTATTTCCTCGCCTCGATGAGCGGGCAGACAATGCATTATCAAAGCGTTTTTACCGGCGGCACGCATCAGTTTCTCATTGATCTGGAATCCCCGGAAAGCCTTGAGGCGTTTTTCCCTCTGATCCTCGTCCCCCATGCTTACCCACACATCCGTATATACGACATCACATCCTTTGACAGCTTTTGCAGGGTCGTTAAATTTCTCAAAACGCGCGCCGTTTTTCGCGGCTATTTTTGAAGTCTCATCAAAAACACATTTGTCCGGCTCATACCCCGCGGGTGTAGCTATTTTCATGTTCACCCCGACCCTGGAACAAACCTGAAGGAGAGAATATAAAACATTATTTCCATCACCTATATAAGCCATGGTCACATTTTTAAAAGTACCTTTTTTTTCCAATATAGTGAAAATATCGCTCAATGCCTGGCACGGGTGGGCTAAATCGGATAGCCCGTTTATAACAGGCACCGTAGAATATTCCGCCAGTTTGACCACATCACTGTGGGAAAAAACACGGGCAACGATACCGTCCACATACCGTGAAATAACGCATGCTACGTCTTTTACGGATTCTCTGGTACCCATACTTATTTCCTGTGGGCTCAAATACAAACTGTATCCTCCCAGATGTACCATTGCCACCTCAAAAGAGACCCTCGTCCGGTTCGAAGGCTTCTGGAATAGAAGCGCGAGCGTCTTATCCTTCAACGTATTCCTTCCGGACAACGGTTTCTTCTTCAGTCTCCCGGCAAGGCGTATAATACTGAATATCTCGTCGGAGCTTACATTCTCAAGCGTTAAAAGATCTTTTTTCTTCTTCATGATTTCCCCATAGCTTTGGATATTTTTTCGACAGCCATATCTATATATTCTTTTGTGACCGTGATCGGCGGCATTATCCTGAGTATATTTTTCTGGGTGCAATTTATAAGTAAACCTTCTTCAACGCAGTGTTCCACTATTTTCCCGGCGTCCTCAAGATCCGTTTCTACCCCCAGCATTAACCCCATGCCCCTGATACCCCGCACAGGGAAACCTTTATCTTTTAACCCGAGCAGGCGGGCTGACAAATATTCTCCCATCCTGATCGTATTATCTAAAAGGCCCTCTTCTTCTATGGCGTCAAAAACGCCGAGCCCGGCCGCGCACACTATCGGGCTTCCGCCGAACGTGGACGCGTGAGTTCCCGCGGTAAGGACATCACTGTGCCTGTTATTAACCACAAGGGCGCCTATCGGAAGGCCTCCCCCCAGTGATTTAGCCAGGGTCATGGCGTCAGGTTCTATCCCGTAGTGTTTGAACGCGAATATCTCTCCGGTGCGCCCCATGCAGGTCTGCACTTCATCGACGATAAGAAGTATATTTTTTTCCCGGCAGACGCGATCCATTTCGCGCAAATAATTTTTATCCGCTACATTGACACCGCCTTCTCCCTGAATGATCTCTATTATGACTGCGGCAGTCTTTTCGTTCACGGCATTTTTAAAAGCGCGGATATCGTTAAAAGGAACATGCTTAAATCCTTCAGGAAGCGGCTGGAAACCTTTTTTCACCTTATCCTGCCCCGTAGCAGTTAAAGTAGCGAGCGTCCGGCCATGAAAAGATCTTTCCATGGAAATGATCTCATACCTGCCGGGGTTGCCGAATTTTCTGGCAAGTTTGATCGCGCCTTCATTTGCTTCCGCTCCGCTGTTGGAAAAAAATACTTTCCCCGGGAAAGCGTATTCTACTATTTTTTCAGCCAGCAAAGGCTGGATCTCATTATAAAAATTATTAGACACATGCCATATTTTCCCCATCTGGGCTGATACCCTGCGCATAACGGCGGGATGCCTGTGCCCTACCCCGCTTACGGCCCACCCGGGAAAGAAATCAAGATATTTCCTGCCCGCGGAATCCTCGACCCATATGCCATCCCCTTTTACCAGGCACAGATCCTGCCGGGTATACGTGGAAAGCACGTATTTTTCGTATAAACCTTTGATCCGTTCCAGGTCCATCTCTTCTCCTGTTCTTATGTTATGCCCTGCGCAGCCTCATCCGCTTACTATCTCAGTGCCGATACCTTTATCAGTAAATATTTCCAGAAGCAGCGCGTGAGAAAGATTAGCGTTCACTATATGGGCTTTGCGCACTTCACCGCGGAGAGCGTGCAGGCAAGCTTTAATTTTAGGTACCATACCGCCATCAATTACCCCTGTTTCGATCAGGTGGTTGGCGGTCTCAAGCGTCAGTGAATGAAACAGTGTTTCGGGGTCGTTCTTATCTTTCATGACACCCCAGACATTCGTAAGGACGACAAATTTTTCCGCGTCAAGCGCTATCGCCAGATTACTCGCGGCTTCATCGGCGTTAATATTGTAAAGGCTGTTATCCTTCCCCTTCCCCACAGGGCAGACTACGGGTATCAGGTTTGTATTGATCAGCCGGTTAAGGATAGTAGTATCTATCGCCTCCACGCTCCCCACAAAACCAAGGTCAGGGCCCTGTTTTTTTACGGCCTGGAGCATATTATTTTCTTTGCCGCTCAGTCCGAAAGACTCTCCGCCAAGGAAATTTATTTCATCGACCAGAGATTTATTTACCTCCATCAGGACCGAATCCACTACTCCCATGGACTTTTCGCATGTAACGCGCAGGCCGTCAACAAATCTGGTATCAATATTCGCTTCCTTAAGCCTCTCTGTTATATTCGGCCCGCCTCCGTGTATAAGAACAGGCTTCATGCCCGCGTACCGCATAAAAACTATGTCCTGCAGAACCATTTTCCGTATAGCGGCGTTATGCAGAGCGCTGCCGCCGAACTTTATGACTATAACTTTATTAAAAAATTTTTTTATATACGGTAGCGCTTCGATCAGAACTTCACTTTTTTTAATCGCGTCTTCCATTTATCCCTCTTATTCCGTTTTTTTTCGATTCCCGTTTTCCCGCGCCGGATCAAAGCGGCGTTTCTTTTTCCCCCGCGGTAAAACGCGGAGGGATACAGTGTCAGGTCGTATAATACGAATTAAGCGTAATGTACTTTTTCGATATATCGCAACTGTATACCTTTGCTTCCGATGTACCCATATTAAGGTTTATAGTAATATTCACGTCCGGGTCCTTAAAAACAGGGGTAGATCTGCGGTCAATATGTTTTACCGCTTTCCCCTCCCTGAAAAATGTGACACCGTCCAGTATTATCTCCAGTTTATCCGGATCAAAATTAACCCCGCTCGATCCTGCTGACGAAGCCATACGCCCCCAGTTAGGATCACCGCCCAGCACAGCGCATTTAACGAGAAGTGAACCGGCTACAGCATCCGCCACTTTTTTCGCATCCTTCGCGGTCTTCGCCCCTATGACATTAACTTCAATAAATTTACTCGCGCCTTCTCCGTCCCTGACAACCATTTTCGCCAGTTCAACCGTGACAGCGTCAAGCTGTTCCTGGAACACCCTGAAATTTTTACTTTTTTCATTTATAGTTTCATTTCCCGCTTCCCCGTTAGCAAGAAGCATGACAGTATCATTGGTACTCATGTCTCCGTCAACAGTGATAGAATTGAAAGATCTGTCCGTGCTCGAACAAAGCGCTTTTTTCAGAGCCCGTCCTGTGATATCAGCGTCAGTCAATATATAGCACAGCATGGTAGCCATACTGGGGTCGACCATGCCCGCGCCTTTCGCGATACCTGTGATCCTCACTGTCTTTTCCCCGACCGTGAAAGAACGCGAAGAGATCTTTCTGAAACCGTCAGTAGTCATAATCCCGTCGACCGCGTCAAGCAGTCCGTCCCCGGACAATCCGGCCACAAGCTGCGGCAGGCCGCCGAGGATCGCCCTCACAGGCATACGCTCGCCGATTATCCCCGTGGAAGAACCGAGGATAGAATCTTTGGGGACTTTTAACAGTTTAGCGGTATACGCTATTATTTCACGCGCGTCTTTTATGCCTTCCCGCCCGGTCATGCAATTGGCGTTCCCGCTGTTGATGACTACGCCCCTTATATCACGTGTTTTTTTCAGCATATCCTGCGCTACTATCACAGGCGCCGCTTTTACCACATTCCGGGTAAAAAGCGCGGCCGCTTTACACGGCTTCCGGGAATAAAGCAAAGAAAGATCCTTACGTTTTTTCTTAACTCCGCAATAAATACCGCTGGCTAAAAAACCTTCTGGCAAAATATACTTATTCATAACTGTCTCTCTACTTTCTGTATATTCCGTTATTGTAATAATCCGGAAGCCTCATCTAACCCGCACATGATATTCATATTCTGCACGGCCTGCCCGCTCGCCCCTTTCATCAGGTTGTCGATCACAGAAACCATTATCAGCATACCCCGCGCTACCTTAAACCCGATGTCACAGAAATTCGTATGCGCGACTTCCTGCATCTCCGGCATAAGCCCGGGAGCCCTCAGCCTGACAAACGGTTCTTTTCCATAACGGGACGAATACAGCTCATACAGTTCTTTTTCATCCGGCAAACCTTTATGCTGGATATAGATCGTAGACAGTATGCCCCGTTTTAACGGCAAAAGATGAGGAGCAAAATTCACTTTCACGTCTTTGCCGGTCTCTTTCGATAAAATGTGTTCTATCTCCGGCATATGCTGGTGGTCATTCGCCTTATAGCATTTAAAATTTTCGTCTACTTCACAAAACGATAAGGGAATAGCGGCCTTGCGCCCGGCTCCGCTCGCGCCGCTTTTCGAATCAATGATCACAGGTATCCCCGCGTCCGCCACCATCTTCATTATGGGGGCGAGGGCAAGTATTATGCCTGTCGGATAACAACCCCGGTTCGCTTTCAGCTCCTCGGATCTTATCGCTTCCCTGTTCAACTCGGGAAGGCCGTACACCGCTTTTTTAAGGTTTTTTGTATCAGTATGCTCTTTTTTATACCAGAGTTTGT
>JBDRAX010000171.1:0-20978 GCA_043823375.1 Candidatus Omnitrophota bacterium
TCTATAGGAAATGAAGCTGTGTCTACCGGAGTGGCCGGCCTTGCTGGAGTTATTGTTACTTTTTTAATAGCCTGGGGCGCGGTTAAAGTTTTGGGCGTTACCCGGCGGACGGAGACAACTGTGTGATCCGGATTTTGTTAATTTGAGTTTTTTTTGAGGCAAATAATTTAAGAGAAAAGCCGAAGCGCGCAAAAAGAAGTATTATGGCTTCTTTTTCACGCTCCGGCTTTTTGTTTTCGGTTAATAAGAAAGGTGAGTATTGACAAAACAGGAATGTTAGTGTAAGCTAACATAAGAAGGCTAAACTAATTTCTTGAAGGAGTATACTATTATGGAGGATGCCCGGGATACGGAACAGGAATTAAGCGCGAGCCTTGAGGATTATCTGGAGGCTATTGCCTTGATACGGCAGGAGAACAGTGTTGCCAGAGTAAAAGATATCAGTTTGTTCATGAATGTCAAAAAGCCGAGTGTTACAGGGGCATTGAAGGTTCTCTCGGATAAGGGGCTGGTCGCGCATGAAAAGTACGGGTATGTTGATCTTACGGAAAAAGGGGAAGTTGTTGCCGGGAAAGTATTGAACAGGCACAGGATAATAGTTAAATTTCTGAATGAAATATTGAATATTGATTCTGAGACAGCCGCTCAGGACGCGTGCAGAATGGAGCACGCGATCAGTTCCAGGACATTCGTGAAACTCGGGAAATTCATAGAGTTTGTCGAAAGTTGTACTCAGGAAGAAAGGCCGGGGTGGCTTAAGAATTTTGACATTTATTGTAAAAAAGAAAAAACGGATAAATAAACCCGCTCGGGGGGGGTATGGTCCGTGAAAGGAAAAAAGAAGTGTTATACGGTGGATTTCATATAATACGCGGAGAAGCAAAGGGGCAGTTGTCCTCCCTTTTGAAGGCTAACGGTATAAACGATGAAAACGCGGCGGATATCTTCATGGAAAACTTTTCAGCCCGGTCAAGGCATGTATCGGCAGAAGAGATGAGGAAGCTTCTTATAGAAAAAAATATCTCGATCGATGAAAAACTGGTGACAGAGATATTTGAAAAGCTTGTTGAGTCGGGCTTTGCTTTACAGATCCAGGTGGAGGGTGAAAAATTCAAGAGGTATGAGCCGCTTTTTTCTAAAGAGCATCACGACCATTTTATATGCGTCAAATGCAAAAAGATAAGGGAATTCGGAGATGAAGAGCTTGAAAGTATGCAGGATTCTCTTATCTTCCGGCACGGGTGGAAGCCGCTTTATCATAAACTTGAAGTATACGGGGTATGCGGAGAATGCCTCGGGAAAGAGAAAAAAGTGATCCCTGTCACTTTCGCGAAAGAGGATCAGACAGTAAAGGTGGTAAGGATCGAGAGGGGATGGAAACTTAAGAAAAAACTGACGGAACTGGGGCTTCTCCCCGGAGAATCGGTCCGGATAATAAAAAATTCAAACGGCCCTGTTATTCTTGAAATAAAACAGGCCCGTTTTGCCATCGGCCGCGGGGAGGCGCATAAGATCCTGGTGCGCGAAGAGGGATGATCCCCGCCGGCGGATATAAACGGAGAAAAATATGAAAAATAAAACAAGAATAGGGATCGCGGGCAATCCGAACTGCGGGAAGACTACGGTATTTAACGGCCTGACAGGAGGGAAACAGAGCGTTGGGAATTGGCCGGGTGTAACGGTTGACCGTAAGGAAGGGCGGTATTCTTATAACGGCAAAACAGTGGAGATCGTGGATCTGCCGGGTATATATTCCCTTTCCGCGTCATCGCTTGACGAAAAGATAGCGGGAGACTATATCCTGCGTGAAAAACCGGACCTGATCGTAAATATCCTTGACGCTTCAAACCTGGAGAGGAACTTATACCTCACAGTGCAGCTTATAGAAATGAAAATTCCCGTTGTAATTGTTCTGAATATGATGGATCTGGCCGGGCAGAAAGGTATTGCTATAGACACGGCCGCGCTTGCCGGGCTTCTCGATTGTCCGGTTACAACTACTGTAGCAAAAAAAGGGCGCGGTATAGAAGAATTAAAAAAAGCTATAGACGGAGCGCTTCAAAACAGGCATGTAGCGCCTGACAACGTGTATTTTCCCGAAGAAGTGGAATCTGCCGTGCGGGATATTATTTCCATTCTGAAAGGCAGAGCTCAGGCTGGAGGGGATACGCGGTGGGCCGCGACGAAAATACTGGAAGGGGAAACGGATCTAAAAGGTGAGGGGATGCCCGTAAAGCTTCGGGAGGCGGTAGCGGGGCACAGAGAGAGGATCTCCGGGATCCTGGGAGAGGAAGCTGAAATAATAATCGCGGATTCGAGGTATGGCTTTATCAACGCTGTCTGCAAAAAAACAGTAAAAAGAGCGTACGCGGTAAGGCGCACGGTAACGGATCTTATAGACAGGATAGCGCTTAACAGGTTTTTGGGAATACCTCTTTTTTTGACGGCCATGTATCTGACTTTCTGGGTTACGATAAATTTGGGAGGATGTTTTATAGAGTTTTTTGATAGAGCCGCGGGGACGATATTTGTGGATGGGGTGAGGTTTGTTCTGGGGAAAACCGGCGCGCCCGCTTTAGTTGTAACATTTTTAGCGGACGGGATAGGCGGAGGTATACGGACAGTCGCGACGTTTATCCCGCCTGTTTTTTTTATGTTTCTGTGCCTGGCTGTCCTTGAGGATTCGGGTTATATGGCCAGAGCCGCTTTTGTCATGGACAGGCTAATGCGCTTCATAGGGCTTCCGGGGAAAGCTTTCGTGCCGATGATGATAGGTTTTGGATGCACTGTGCCTGCCATAATGGCTGCGCGGACTCTTGATAATGAACGGGACAGGGTGCTGACAATAATGATGAACCCGTTCATGTCGTGCGGCGCGCGGATGCCGGTATACGCGGTTTTTACGGCGGCGTTCTTCCCCGAAACGGGCAATATGGTCATATTCACTCTTTATATTACCGGAGCAGCGCTCGCGGTTATGACGGCGTTTATTTTGAAAAAGACCGTGCTTAAAGGCGAAGCGTCCACTTTTATCATGGAACTTCCTCCATATCATATGCCGGCCTTGAAAGGGATATTGGTACATACCTGGAACAGGCTGAAATCTTTTATTTTTCGCGCGGGGAAGGCTATTGTGCTGGTGGTTATTGTGCTGAGTTTCCTGAACGCGACAGGGGCCGGGGGGGCGGATGGAAGAGGCGTCGGAAAGGCCACGGTTTTGACCCGGATAGGTAAGGGGTTAGTCCCGGTATTTAAACCCATGGGGATCACTGAAGAGAACTGGCCGGCCGCGGTAGGGATTTTTGCCGGTATCTTTTCGAAAGAAGCCGTAATAGGAACGCTTGCTTCTCTGTATCCCGCGATGGAGAAAAAAGACTCGCGGCAAGCGGAGGAAAAACAGGGAGAGAGTTTCAGTTTTTACGCGGGGATAAAGAAGGCGTTTAATACTATCCCGGAGAATTTGTTAAAGCTGAAGGCGCCTTTCTGGTTTTCCCGTGAAAAAAATGAAGGAAAAGGATCTGATGTGAGCGGCCTCCGCGCTGGGAGAGAAACTTACGGGGCGTTAAGGCGTTATTTTGACGGCAGGGCAGGCGCTTTCGCGTATCTTCTAATGATCCTTTTATATATGCCTTGCGTAGCCGCTATAGCGGCGGTGTATAAAGAACTGAACTGGCAATGGACGCTTTTCAGCATCGGGTATATGTCAGCCCTCGCGTGGATGAGCGCGGTCTTATTTTACCAGATAGCCAGGTTCGGACAGCATCCCGCGTCTTCTTCCGGATGGATAGTATTTACCGCCGCCGGTTTTTTTCTGATAATCGCGGTACTTGGTAAACGCGGGGCCGTGATACGGGACAGTTGAAAGTTTTACTGATGCTGGAAGCGGCAATCGGGCGGGGCAGGTTGTTTTATGCTGGGGCTATTGTTTTCACCGGATTTTTGTGGCACACTTGAAACCATCTCATAAATCCTTTCCGCCGCGGCCGGATGAAAAAGTCATTAACTGTGTTTTGGTTCAGCCTCACGGTTAAGGTGTTTATGAAAGGACTTGTTGAAAGATCTGATCTCAAGGGGAGGAATGAATCTCCCGGGGGGAAGGCGGAACATGAGGAATAAATATATAAGTATATTTCTGTTTATAATTATGGCCGCGGGGGGAGTTTTTCCGGGGCGCGCTTTTTGCCGGGCCGCTTTGGCTGAAGAAACGATTTCCGTGCCGGATTGGGCCGGGTTCTTTAATGAATGGCAGTATGGGGTTTTTATCACGATGGTGCGAGGATATTTCGAGAGTAACGGGCGGAAAATTAAGATAGAAGACGGGATGATAATAGATACGGCGGATAAAAATTACGGTTCTTACGGGCTTCGGAACCTCGCGCGGATCTGTTCCGGAACGCCCCAGGAATCATGGCCGGGTATTATAGAAGGGCATTTCCGCGGGATAAAAGAGGTGAGGGAGAAATTTACCCGCCATGACGCGCGGGAGATGAAGTATGAAGAGTATAAGGATTTTCTTTTCGTCCGCTTGTGCTCTCCCGAGGCCCTTGATAAACTCGGGAAGGAAAACCTTGTTTTTAGAGAGGAAATGGAAGGCGTTATCTCCGTGGTCGTAATAAACACGCCGGATTATATTATAAACCTGGACCCGGCGCTGCTGAATAAGTGGAACAAGGCGGAACAGGATATTTACTATGTCGCGCTGAATAATATCAGAAAGAACGATACCCTTACGCTTACGTATGAAAAGATAGATGACATCGGGATCTTCTTCAGCCACGGTAACAGCCATTTTATCGCGAGCCACGCGCTGCTCGTCAGGGATTATCCCGATCTGGTAGGGAAATACGGGGCGCTTGTGGCTGTCCCTACCAGGCACAACGTGTTTTTTTATCCGGTTAATGATTCCGACGTGCGTCCCGCCGCCGCGATCATAGCGGCTTTTACTGAGGCGCTTTACTCTGAAGGGACGGGCGCTGTTACTCCGGGCGTATACTGGTATTACGGGGGTAAGTTTTCCAGGGTGCCTCAAAGCGTGTACGGAGACGGGGCCGGCAGTACCATTCCCGGAAATTTTCCTTAAGACGCGCGTATAATGAGAGATAAAAAAACCGAGGCCCGGCGCCGCGCGAAGCGCGATCGATCTTGAAGCGCCGCTTCCGTCCGCGCCTCGCGTAAAAAGCAGGGAGGGTGTATGGGGCGTGTTTTTGAAGATATAACAAAAACAACGGGGAATACTCCGTTAGTCAGGATAAATAAACTTGCCGCCGGTACCGGAGCTGTTGTCCTGGCGAAAATAGAATATTTTAACCCTCTTTCAAGCGTAAAAGACAGGGTAGGCGTGGCAATGATCGACGCCGCTGAAAGTGAGGGGAAAATAAAAAAAGGGTCTGTCATTATAGAGCCCACCAGCGGTAATACCGGCATAGCCCTCGCGTTTGTGTGCGCGGCCAGAGGGTACCGCCTTATCCTGACAATGCCGGAAACAATGAGCGTGGAACGCAGGCAGTTATTGAAAATACTGGGGGCGGAGCTTGTTTTGACGCCCGCGGAAAAAGGCATGAAAGGCGCTGTCGAAAAAGCGGAAGAGATGTCCGGTTCGATCCCCGGAGCTTTTATGCCGCAGCAGTTTGAGAACCCGGCGAATACGCGTGTACACCGATTGACCACGGCGGAGGAAATATGGAACGATACGGAAGGGAAAGTGGATATTTTCGTGGCTGGGATAGGTACCGGCGGGACGGTCTCCGGTGTCGGGGAAGTTTTAAAAGAAAGAAAACCGTCTGTTAAGATCATAGGCGTAGAACCTGAAGCTTCCGCCGTACTCTCGGGAGGGCCTGCGGGGCCTCATAAAATACAGGGTATAGGCGCGGGCTTTATTCCCGGGATATTGAACAGGGGGATAATAGACGAGATCATAAAAGCGGGAGATCATAACGCCGGAGAAACAGCCCGCAGGCTCGCGAAGGAAGAGGGCATTTTTTCAGGCATATCCGGCGGGGCCGCGATGTGGGCGGCTGTGGAAACGGCGAAACGCCCGGAAAGCGCGGGGAAGACTATCGTAGTTATTCTGCCGGATACAGGGGAACGCTACCTTTCGACGGGACTATTTCAAAACACGGACATTTGAAAAGAGCCCCGCGTTGTGTTAAAATGCGGGTTTAACGCTGATCTGACGGCGGACAAGTAAAAGGGAGTTTTATGGAAACACCTAAGAGCGCCACGAATTTTATCAGGGACATAATAGATGAGGACCTGATAAATAATAAGAATAACGGGAATGTCCACACGAGGTTCCCGCCGGAACCTAACGGGTACCTGCATATAGGGCACGCGAAATCGATATGCCTTAATTTCGGTATAGGGGCTGATTATAACGGGTTTTGTAATCTGCGCATGGATGATACGAACCCGGAAAAGGAAGAGGAAGAATACGTTAATTCCATTATTGAAAACGTACACTGGCTCGGGTTCGACTGGGGAGAACGGTTATATTACGCGTCGGATTATTTTGAGCGGCTTTATGAATATGCCGTGATGCTTATAGAAAAAGGAAAAGCGTATGTGTGCGATTTGACGCCCGCGCAGATCAGAGAATACAGGGGCACCCTTACTTCCCCGGGGAAAGAAAGCCCTTACAGGAACCGTACGGCGGCGGAAAACCTGGACCTTTTTCAGCGCATGCGCCGCGGGGAATTCGAGGACGGCGCCCGCGTTTTACGCGCCAGAATAGATATGGCGCATCCCAATGTCATTATGAGGGACCCTGCCATGTACCGGATAAAAAGGCAGACGCATCACAGGACGGGCGACAAATGGTGCATATATCCGATGTATGATTTCGCGCATTGTTTTTCTGACTCTATAGAAGGGATCACGCATTCTATCTGTACGCTTGAATTTGAGAATAACCGGCCTTTATATGACTGGTTCCTTGACCAGGCGCTCGCGCATCATCCTCAGCAGATCGAATTCGCCAGGCTTAACCTGAGCCACACGATTTTGAGTAAGAGAAAACTTCTCGAACTGGTCGTAAACCGCTGTGTGAGCGGCTGGGATGACCCGCGCATGCCTACTATATCGGGGTTAAGGCGGCGCGGATATACCCCGGAGTCCATACGTAATTTCTGCGCTCGTATCGGGGTGGCGAAGTTCAACAGTATAGTCGATATGGTCGTGCTTGAAAACTGTATCAGGGAAGAACTTAATATGACCGCTTCGAGAGTTATGGCGGTGTTACGCCCGTTGAAAATAGTGATCACGAATTACCCGGAAGATAAAGAAGAAGAACTGGACGCGGTAAATAATCCCGAAGACCCCGGCATGGGAGCAAGAAAAGTATGGTTTTCCCGTGAGATATATATTGAACAGGATGACTTTCGGGAGGACCCTCCTTCTAAATTTTTCCGGTTAGCTCCCGGCAGGGAAGTCCGCCTCAGGTACGCGTATTTTATTAAATGCGAAAAAGTGATAAAGGACTCAGCGGGAAACATCAAAGAAGTCCATTGTTCGTATGACCCTGAAACCCGCGGGGGAGACGCCCCGTGCGGGCGTAAAGTGAAGGGCACTCTGCACTGGGTTTCGGCCCGCCACGCGGTATACCCTGAAGTAAGGCTGTATGACCACTTGTTTACCCGGAGAGATCCGGACGAAGGCGGGGATTATAAAGCTAATTTAAACCCCCGGTCCCTTGAAGTCCTGAAAAACTGTCCGGTGGAACGCTCTCTTAAGGACGCGAAGCCCGGGGCAAGGTACCAGTTCGAGAGGCTGGGATACTTTTATGTCGACCCCGTGGATTCTACGTGTGAAAAAAAAGTATTTAACCGTACAGTTTCATTGCGGGACACATGGGGCAAGATCGAAAAGTCTTCTGATTAACCTGCCGGGTCCCGGCCGGGCATAATTATTTTTGCCTTGAAAAAATTTCCACGTTATATATCATATTTGTATGTTTCCGGATGGGCGCGGATAAACCACGTACAGGAGGTATTTTATGGACAGGAAAGAAAATATCAGGCAGTTTGAATATAAGGCGGAGATGAAACAGCTGCTGCACCTTATTATACATTCGCTTTATACGCATCCCGAGGTTTTTTTAAGGGAGCTTATCTCTAACGCGTCCGACGCTTTGAACAAAGTGAGGATCAGCCAGCTTACGGATAAGGAAATACCCGGAACCGATATTCCGCTGGAAATACGCATAGAGCTGGATACGGAAAAAAAGACGTTTTCGATACAGGACTCAGGTATAGGGATGACGGAAGAAGGGCTTGTAAATAATATCGGCACTGTGGCGCGTTCAGGGACGCTGGAATTCATAAAAAGCATGAAGGAAGAAAAAAGATCACCGGAAGACAAGCTGATAGGCAAGTTCGGCGTGGGTTTTTATTCCGTTTTTATGGTAACGGATGAAGTGACAATTGAAACGCGTTACGCGGATAACGATTCAAAAGGGCTCAGGTGGAAATCCTCAGGCGAATCGTCTTTTACCGTGGAGGAGATAGATAAGCCGGATAGGGGGACTAAGATCTATTTCAAGTTCAAGGACTCGGCGGAAGAATTTTGTTCGGAGTACAGGATAAAAGACATAATCACCAGATATTCGAATTTCGCGGATTTTCCTATTTTCCTGGGTAAAGAGCAGGTAAATACCGTGACCGCGTTATGGCGGAAAAATGCGGCGGAAATAAAAGAAGATGAACTCAAAGAATTTTACAAGTTTATAACCAATGATTTTGAAAACCCCATGGGGCATATCCACCTGTCTCTTGAGGGAGCGGTCGTATCTTTTAAGGCGCTTTTATTTATCCCGCAAAGCGTGCCGTTCGATTTTTTCAAGTCCTTCGAAAAGCGCGGCATCCAGCTTTATTCCAATAAGATACTCATACAGAGAGAATGTAAGGACCTTCTCCCGGAATACCTTAGGTTTGTAAGGGGCGTGGTGGATACCATAGACCTTCCTCTGAATGTTTCGCGCGAAGTAACACAGTCAAGCCCCCTCATGATGAAGATGAAAAACATAATCACGGGAAAGATACTTTCTTTTCTCGAAGACTGGGCAAAGAACGATCCGGATAAGTACAATAAATTCTATAAGAATTTCGGGAAGCTTTTTAAAACCGGAGTAGATATGGATCTCGAGAACAGAGACCGTATCGTGGCGCTTTTAAGGTTCGAAACATCCCTGAAAGAAAAGGGGGAAATGGTTTCGCTTAAAGAATATGCCGCGGAGATGAACCCCGGGCAGAAAGAGATTTATTATCTGGCGGGGGACTCAAGGGACGCTGTAGAGAATAACCCGAACATGGAATATTTCAAAAAGAACAAGATAGCCGTCCTGATACTGACAGACCCTGTGGATGTTTTTATTCTTCCCTCTGTCGGGGAATATGACAAAAAAGAAATAAAATCCATAGACAAAGCGGACATAGACCTCTCGGGCGCCGGGAAAACGGAACAGCCCGGAGACAATCTGTCAAAATCCCTGTTGTCGCTTTTTAAAGAGACTTTAAAGGAAAAAGTCGAAGAAGTCAGCCCGTCCAAAAGGCTTGTTGATTCAGCCGTAACGCTTGTGACCGGAAAAGGCGGCATGGATTTTCAGATGGAAAAGATGATGAAAATGATCGATAAAGAGCATAAGGGCGCGAAGAAGATACTGGAAGTTAATGTGGAACATCCGCTTATCCGTAATTTGTCGAAAATGTATATAGCCGACAGCAGTAATCCGCTTCTTGTTAAATGTATAACACAGCTTTATGAAAGCGCTTTATTAGTCGAGGGCAGAGTGCCGAGCACGGCTGAGTTCGTTAAACGGATGACGGATATCATGGAAGAAGCCACAAAATAGGACAAAAAATGATCTCAGTACAGAATTTAAATAAGAGATACGGCGATCAAACGCTTTTTGAAGATGTGGCGTTCACCGTTAACCCCGGGGAGAAAATAGGCGTAGTCGGCAGGAACGGCCACGGGAAAACCACGCTTTTCAGGCTTATTACCGGAGAGGAAGAGAGTGACGGCGGAAAGATCATTGTCCCCAGAAATTACAGGACAGGATATCTGACCCAGCATATAAGTTTTTCGAAACCTACGGTAATTGAAGAAGGATGCCGCGCGCTTCAGCCGGACCGGCAGGAAGATAAGTGGAAAGTCGAAAAAATACTTTCCGGGTTAGGGTTCGCGGATGAGGATTTTCCGCGCGACCCGGCGAAACTGTCCGGAGGCTATCAGGTCAGGCTAAACCTCGCGAAAATACTGATATCCGAACCGGATATGCTCCTGCTTGACGAGCCGACTAACTTTCTGGATATTATTTCGATCAGGTGGCTCGAAGACTTTCTGAAAAAATGGAGGGGGGAGCTTTTTGTAATAAGCCATGACCGGAGTTTCATGGACAGCGTGACAACACACATACTCGGGATACACAGAAAGTCCGTAAAAAAGATAAAGGGCCCCACAAAAAACTACTATGAGCAGGTAGAAAAAGAAGAAGCGATATATGAGAAACAGCGCCTGAACGACGAGAAGAAACGCAGGATGATGATGGACCATATAAACCGTTTCAGGGCTAAAGCCAGGCATGCCAGCCAGGCGCAGTCTCATCTTAAGAGCGTTGATAAAATGGAGAAAATGGAGAAACTTGAGAGGATCAGGTCTTTAGGTTTTTCTTTTAACACCGCGCCTTTTGAGTCAAGATACGTCCTTGAGGCAAGAGGCTTGAGTTTTTCTTATGACGGCAAACCTCCGTATCTGATAGATAAATTCGACCTGACAGTGGAGAGGCATGATAAGATCTGCGTTATAGGCAAGAACGGAAAGGGGAAGACAACCCTTATGAGAATACTTGCCTCAAGGTACGCTCCTCTCAAAGGGCATGTGCATAAACACCCCGCTGTGCGGGAAGCGTATTTCGAACAGGCTAATACCGCCGCGCTTCATAATGAAAATACCATAGAACAGGAGCTTTCTTCCTGCCTGAGGGAGGCGGATAAAAATCACGTGCGCAATGTGTGCGGGGCTATGATGTTTTCAGGCGACGACGCGCTTAAGAAAATATCCGTATTATCGGGAGGGGAGAGGAGCAGGGTGCTTCTTGGAAAAACTCTGTTATCCTCGGCTAACCTGCTTCTTCTGGATGAGCCTACGCATCATCTTGATATGGAGTCGTGCGAAGCCATAATTGACGCTGTTTCTTCTTTCCCCGGCGCGGCGATAGTGGTAACGCATGATGAAAATTTCATGCGGAAAGTAGCTACTAAACTGCTTGTTTTCCAGAGCGGCCGCGTACTTGTTTATCCCGGAGGGTACGATGATTTCCTGGAGCAGGTCGGATGGAACGAGCAGGAGAACAGGCTTAGCGTCAACGCGTTTCAGGAAGAAGATACTCCGGAGAATAAATTAAAAAAAGAAGACAGGAAAGCGCGCGCGGAATTCGTCGCGTTACGGGCCAAAACATTGAAACCGTATCTGAAAAAAATAGAAGACATGGAAAACGAGATAGACAGTAAAGAAAAAGATCTATCGCGCCGCACGGAAATGCTTGTAACAGCGTCCGAAAAACAGGACGGCCATGAAATTTCAAAACTGTCAAAAGCGATACATGATCTTAAACAGCGGATAGACGCTCTTTATGACGGCCTCGGCAATACAATGGAAGAATATGAAAAAGAAAAAAAACGGTTTGAATAGCAAGCGGGATCTATTTACAAAAGTCCTCCCTCGTCTTTAAGAAATCTTGCAAACAAGACGCATTTCCTGCCGGGACCTTACCGGAATACAAAAGAAGCGTAAATGTTTAGGCCCTGAGCGTTACCCGCGTTTATGCCAATTCCAAAAAATATTTGTATTTGCAGGGGCGAAAAATTTTTCGCCCTTCATACTTAGGAGGCTCTGTTAGGGTCTCAAAAAGTAGGAGTATGCCTTTTCTATGATATAATATAATTGTTGTATAGGGTAAGTAGAGTTATTTTGCCGCAGGGAGGTATTTTATGCTAAACAGGCACATAAAAGCACTGGTACCCGCGCTTATTGTTCTTCTTCTTTTTCAAAACTCAGCGGGAGCATCCTGTACCTTACAACAAACGCTGTCCCCGCCGTTATCTGTTAATTCCCCGGAATTCAAAGAAAAATATAAAACAGCATGTATCTGTTCTTTTGTTGAGAGGGAGGGATGTTTATCTTCCAATAGCGGCCTTATGGATGCCGTAAAGATGATAGAACAGGTCAGTAAACGGGAAAAGGATCTTTTTACAAGCTATGGCCCTTATGAGATCGTCATAGACGTGCCTGAAGAAAAAATGGCGGTAAGATATTTCGATCCGGCAAACGCCCCGGTTATAACTCCTTTTACGGATATCGCGCGCCTCAGAACGAAAACCATCAGTCAAATTTTATGCAGACAGATAATTTACAGGACAGAGGGTATCGCTCACTCCGAAAAACAGGAAGAATCCGGATACTTTTTATCCATTGACAAAAAACATCTGTCGGATTTAAAAGAACTTGCCGACCAAAAGGTAAAAACAGGTGAAATTGATCCTGTACTTCCGGTTTTAGCGAGGATAGTAGATGTACGCGGAGAAGAAGTTGTAACAGCGTGTCGGACAAAACTGAAAGATAAGGAATTGACCGCTGCTCAAAAAAAATACAAGGTTGATGCCGCGCACGCGGAGCTTACGGCAATAAGGGAAGCGGAAAAAAAAGGGTTCAGTGATTGGGAACATTCCACGATCTATGTTAATCTGTCGCCATGCCATAACTGCAACAAGATGCTGACAGAGTATTATAATTTCAAACGGATAGTTTTCAGCGTGGAAGATAAAGGGATTTCCAGGGAAGAAAACATACGCAACAAAACAACATGTTCGAAGAATAATACGGGCCGGGTACGGTGCGATGACCCGGGTATAATAAAAGCGGAGGAAAAGAGATTTGAACGATCATTTATAGGACCGGAAGCGACGAAAAGGAAAAGGCTGTTTGATGCTGTTAATAAGATGCTGGACCTGGAACAGGTTATCACAGAATGTGTCAGAGATAAATACAGGCGTTTTTTTGGGAAGGATATTCAGGTACTCGTTTTTGACGCTGATACCTGGGACGCGTGGAGAAAAGATGAAGAAATGGAGGAACTGATATTCCGCCACATATGTTGGCTGAAGATGCGGCTCAATCCTCGCAAAAAACATATTCTCATTATTTCAGGCTCCGCGGAGAACGCGGTGAAGGCGAAAAACAGAATAACAGGTGAAGGTATTATTCCGGAAGGGGAAATATGGGTTACAGATAACTACAGAGCGGAAAAGGCGCCGGACAGTGTTTTTAGAAAAGATGTTTTCGGAAAATTTAATAGCGGGAGCTTTCTTACCGAAATTTTTGAAACTGTGTTTTTCAAACTTTGCCGATACAGTATTACCGCCTCTTCAGGACAGGGGACCGTGTCCAGGAAACAGGTTCTTTTGTCCCAGCCTTTTGAAGGATACGCCGTGCCTGTTTTTAAAATTCCGGAATATATGGATAGCGGCGCGTATAACCTGCAGTATCGTATCGCGATGGCGGCGTGGAGAGGAGAGGAAACTGATGTGGAAGCTTTGATCTCTGAAATTTTTCCGGGCGGAGAAAATATAAAAAAGGAGTATATAGAAGAAAAAACGAGAAACGGGCGCAAGCGGGCAAAAATATACCTGATGGAAAAATTGTGGGAAGCAAGAGGAGTAGTTGAATGTTTCAAAAAGACGAATTTAGCGGAACACGCGCGGAGAGAATGGAACATAATAACAGGCCTTATCAATGATGATATTGATTTCAAAGCTTCTCTGGCGAATCCATATCTGGAACCAGCGGCGGTCCGGGGCTTATATAATAAATATTTCGGAAAAGAATTCGGGTCTCTCAAAGGGGACGGAAACCTTATGAATCTTACGGCGCATATGCTGCTTTTACATGATGTAGGAAAATTCGGATGTGGAGAAACGGGGCATGAGAAAAAAAGTGAAGATGTTCTCAGTGAACTGTTCAAGGAAAACTATTTTCAAATGCGCGCGGAGGAAAAAAATTTTATAAGGCGGTTCGCGGGGTTTCATACTGCGATAGGGGAGATCACACGGGAGAAAAACGAACAGGATTTCAGAAAGCTCGTATCCGAAACGGCGCGGGAAGCTTTTTATAAGGAAGATGAAATGAGGGACATACTAAAAATATGGGTTCTTTTCAGGATAGCGGAGCTCTCTCAATCGGAGCATTTTTCTTTTATCGAGGAGGAAGATTTCGTCGAATTAAGGCGGGTGTATGAAAAGGCTGACGGGATAATAAAAGAGGCATACGGCGCGGAGGAGCCCGCGGGCGGAAAAGATGTTTTATTGAGAGAGAAGTTCACGCGGTATCTGATGAGAAACCTTAAGAACATAACCGGCCTTCTGGGAGAAAATAAGCCGGCCATTATGCTCAGGATACCCGTGGAAGCGGTTGAGAATATGGACAGGGAACACCTCGAAAGTTTTTGTAGAGCCTTTCAGGCCTCGCCGAACGCGTATATACGCCTTTTTTATATGACGGGCATTGAAGGAGCAAGCCTCTCTGTTTATGAGAAATTCGGGATAGAAAAAAAAGAGTTTCCCGCGTCTGCCGAGAAAGACTTTAAAATGTCGAGGAAAAATACCATAACACTTTTCCCCGCGTTCAAGGGAGAGGAAGTTTCCGCTGTCGTTATCAGGGACAGGCTGGGGGATTTAAATATGGATATCAGGGATTCGATATTGTCGCCGGTGGGCCTTAAGGGTGATCCGGCGGGATTGGTAAGAAGCACGGTTTCAGGTATGCGGTTAATGTCTTTCGCGCGGGAGATCTCAGGGGCTAAACTTAAAGCTGTAAGTAAGGATAGTTCTTTCAGGGACAGGGTACAGGCAGAGGCCATGGAAAGCTATAAAGAGATATGCGATGCCGGATATTTTTCTGATCTTGCCGGGCTTACGGTGGATGACGTATTAGCCATAATCGCGGGAGAGGACAATAATGATATTATAACGGCGTTAAGGAAACTTATCCGTGTTATTCCCGCGGAGCCTGTGGACGCGGAAGAGTTAAAACGTATCTATGAGGCCGCGGAAAGGGCCCTTCGCTACGCGTAGCCCCTTCCGCGGTAATTTTTTACGTGGGCAAAAGAGGCTACCTTCCGGCCAGGAATTCGATATTTTCTTTGTTCAGTTCCATACCCTTGAGCGCCGCTATTTCAAGTATCCCGGATACGATATTTTTAATTTCAGCTCTTTTTATGTCCCCTAATTTTCCGGATACATAGTCAGGAAAGGTTACTTCCTGAGTGGCCTGATCCTGTTCATACGCGGCGCGTTCCCGGAGTAAATAATCCACAGCCTCTTTAAATAAAGGGCTGGCTGATATCCTGCCGAATTTAAGGTCAGCTTCCTGATATTGAGCGATATCGTCCATGAAAGGCTTCGCGTCAAAACTGTCATGCCCTGAATAAGACCATATCAGTGAACCGTTATACCCGGCTTTTTCAAGCTTGAACAGATTCTTTTTGAGATTTTTACCGGGGCTTATCTCTCCCATCAGAGTGAGCCTGCCTTCTTGTGCCGACTGGAGATCTTCCCACAATGTTTCCGCGGGTGTGTCCAGCGGCCACATGCCGGGGAGGTCTATGTTGTAAGATTCAAGGCTTTCCCAGTAGTGTATCATGAGGATGTCTATTCCGTCGGCTATTCCCGCCCAGTACCGCAGATCCGCGGGCCAGCTTCTGAAGCCTATGGATACGGGAACCCGCGGGCCGAGAGTTTCTTTCATTATATAGAGCCCTTCACCCGTAAAATTAAGCAGGTCGGTGAAATGCTGTTTTGTGCAAACGGCCGTCGCGTTGCCGGGTTCGTTTATGAGTTCGGCTATCGCGATATATTTATGGAAGCGCTCGTCTTCGCGAAGCGTCTTAAGTATTTTCCAGAAAAGCGCCTGTACTTTTGTTTTTGTGATCACGTCGGTAATTACCTCCGGATGTTCTCCTGTGATATAACGGTGTAACGGGCCTTCGGCGGATGCCCCATCACCCAGAAGAAAGTCGAAGAAACAAAGAACCGCGTAAAGCCGTTTGTCGGTATTCTGTTCGACCTCTTCCAGGATGTCAAGGAACGCGGTAAGGTCATCCAAGACATGTTTTTCAAGGCCCAGCGGCAGCCCGGTTTCTGTATCTTTTATGAAAAGAGCGTCTTCATTTGTTTCAAGGAACTTTACTAGCGATTCAACGCTCATGCCCGCGGCTTTTTGTATAAGCGCCTCATCAAAACCGGAGATATCTTTACCTGATTCATCCCAGTTAAAAACCCCCGCGAGGTGGCCGAAAAGAAACAGCCGTACCACGTTGATATCTTTTGACACGAATTCCGAAAAATGTTTTACCGTGGTTTCTTTTGTCAGCCTGCTCGAAAAACCGAAATGGCGCGGGTCGCTTTCCTTCATGCCTACTGGCGGGTATATCTGCGGGACCTCAAGAATATCCCTGGGGATATCAAGAACAGGGAAAGGATAGTTAATTCCGACAAAATATCCTCCCGTATTTTTTATTATGTCTGAAATTATCCAGGATGATGGGTCTCTTTTGAAAATGGAAAAATCTATGTTTTTTACCGGGCCGGTCCTGCCGTATGTCCTGGGAGTGATCAGCATATCGCTAAAAGCTATCTCTATGTCCCGGGGATCCTGTATTTCCTGGCTGGCTTCTATGTTAATAAATATCTCCCGAACTTTTTTAGGATTAAATTCCCGCGTGGCAAACCCTTTGGGTATCGGGTTAGTGAGAGAGACATCAAGAGAAGCCACAGCCGGAAGCCCATCGGAAAGTGAGACATTCGTGCCGAGCATTATGTTGCCGTTTACATCCAGAAGGCCGATCCTCGCCCGGAAAGGGCGCTGCCATACTGAGGTAGTATCAGTAAGTGGGTTTAATGTGACTTCAAGATGCATATCGTCAAGGTCAACGGCCCCTTGCGTGAATCGGTTAACCAGTTCGACTTTATAATAGGGGTTAGTCCAGTCTATTCCGCCTTGAAGCCTGAAGGATGCTTTCATATAATATGGAGATTCTTCCAGCTCTACACTGGTAATTCCGCATTTTTTTGTTTCACAGGCGTCTGTCAGGGTACGTTCCGTGTATCCGCCCAGCCCCTGTATATCCTTAACCGTCCAGTTTTTGTCGAACGGGATCAGGCGGCCCTGGCGGAGCACTAATGGGTTTATTACGACAGGAAGCATGTCTGAGGTATGAGGTGAATCCGTTTTGATCTTAAGAGAGATCCCTGTATTATCGATAAGTTCGCCCAGGCTGTTCTTGACCGAAAACCCGTCAAGCTGTATGGTCAGAGAAACAATGCCTTCAAGGTCGCAGGCAGTAAAATTTCTGACGGAAGAATGGACCATATTAGTGTTCTTATCTCTGATAGTGAGGGAAATAATACCTTTTTGCTTCCGGAGTTCTTTCGGTATAAAAACAGGAAGGGAAAGGAAAAAATTTTCAAGGCTTCCGGAAAAAGAAGGCAGTTTTTTTGTATCCGCGTCTGTATCCCTATAATTTAAAAGAAGATCCGTACCCATAGAAGTGATGATATCGCTTCCTTCGGGAAAGCCGGAAACGGACAACGCTCTGACGACATTTCCGTTTTCAAGCGACTGCCATTTAAGAGAATCCGCGTTAAGCGCTGTACCTTCTATTTTAAAATCTGAAAGATAAAACATTGAGCTGGAGTTATTTTTTGTCCCGTAAGGATACTGAAGTTCAAAATTAACCAAAGCCGTATTTTCGGGATAAAACATGTCGCCATCGTCTGTTTTTACGGGGCTTTCAGGTATTTGCAGTTTTACTTTCCGGAGGCCGCTTTCCGAAATCTTTATCCATTTATTTTTCCCGGAGTAAGTGGCCCACTTTCCGTTTTTATAGGATTTAATATTCGCGGTTAACCCGTTCGGCCTTCTTTTTGTGCCGGCGGAGGAGTCCGGGATATATACATCCGCGTAAATAGTTTTTCCGGCAAGCTGATCCTGCAGGAAACGGTACGGTATTCCCGCGAAGTACCTGAGATCAAGGGCTAATCCGTAACTTAAACTACCGTTTTGTTTTGAAAGCGGGCCGGATGCCGCAATATAAGTTTCCGAAGGGGCCTTTGAAAAGGAAACATTCCCGGAGTCAGGGGATGAAAGTACCGGCAGTTTAGCGTTATTATCGGGGGACCAGGTGCCGTTTAATATAATATCTTCCGCTCTATAAGAATCGGGTATTGTCTCAGCGGTGTTTTGAGCCTGCGCCGGGGTATCCATGCGAATAAAAGGCAGGACCAGGGCGAAAGAAAAAAATATTTTGAAAATTTTCATTTTAACCTCCTGAGTTGTAAATAAACATGTGTCAGTAGCTATCTATTATAACAGAAACAGCCGGATTTGTGATAAAAAGTTAGCACCGCGGTAGTGCTGAAACGTAAATGTTTAGAGCTCACCCAATGACCTGAGCCTTACCCGCATTTACGCCAATTCTAAAAAAATATTTGTATTTGGAGGGGTGAAAAATTATTCGCCCTGGTTAATAAATGATAATATATTTCCTATTAAGGACGAATGATTATTCGCCCTTACCCTTAATGCGCCCGCCTTGCTAAACATTTACGAAATAACAAAAAGCAAAACATAGACGACGACAAAACATAATGATACTACTTCCATATCATTGTGTCAACAAACTTTATCCCGGGGCAGTTTTAATTCGGAGTAGTATGGAAAAACGAAATGAATGAAAAACGCACGTTGACCCGTAAAATATGGTGCGCGAGGCGAGATTTGAACTCGCACGGGATTGCTCCCGCCAGCCCCTCAAGCTGGTGCGTCTGCCATTCCGCCACTCGCGCGCAGAAATACCTTTTTTCAATTCGATTATTCTATTGTAATATGATGCTTTAGTCAAGGTAAAATGACAGCTTTTTTTAATCCGCGGCGCTAAATCTTTTATTTTAGCGCTTCACAGTGGAAATTTTTTTATGGAGGGCCTATATCTGTAGCTGGGAAAAAAGGAAGAAGGATAATAGAAAGATGGCTGTAAATCGCGGCGCAAGCATAGTGGATATGGCTTGACTATATATAAAGATTGAGATACAATTGTCAGATACATTTTTGTTGTTCAGAGAACAGGACATGACGGAACGGAACCGGAATATTACATTTCAAAAATGTGATATAAAGGGGAGGAGTGTCTTTAGGGGAGATATATAGCAGCCGGCAGGCAAAATTGCTATAAACTAAGTTAAGGGGATGATTAGAGTTATGAAAAAACTTCGATTGGGAATTCCAAAGGGAAGTTTGCAGGATTCTACTGTCAGGTTGTTTGAAAAGGCAGGATATAAGATCAGCGTATCCTCAAGGTCATATTTCCCGGATATTGATGATGATGAGATCGAGGTTGTGCTTTTTCGGGCGCAGGAAATGTCGCGTTATGTGGAAGACGGGATAATAGACTGCGGGATAACCGGAAATGACTGGATAGAGGAGAATGACTCTTGTGTAGTCCGCGCGGCAGAGCTGGTTTACGCTAAAAGAAGCATGAAACCCGTCAGGTGGGTTCTGGCTGTGCCTAATTCCTCCAACGTTAACAGTGTAAAGGACTTAGAGGGGAAGCGCATAGCTACGGAACTTGTGAAAGTAACAAAAAAATATCTCACGGAAAAAGGCGTTTCCGCGGAAGTTGAATTCAGCTGGGGAGCTACGGAAGTAAAGCCTAAAATGGGTATTGACGCTATTGTTGAGGTTACGGAAACAGGGTCGAGTTTAAAAGCGAATGACCTTCGGATAGTAGAGACTGTGTGTAAATCAACTACACAGTTTATTGTTAACCAGGAAGCATGGAAAGACGCGTGGAAAAAAGAAAAAGTCGAAAAAATAGTGCTTCTTATGAAAGGGGCTATACTCGCGGAAGGCAAAGTAGGGCTTAAAATGAACGCGAAAAAAGAAGACGTAGGTAAGATAATAGGGATATTACCTTCAATGAAAGCTCCAACTGTGTCTGAGCTTTTTGATAAAGAGTGGGTAGATATTGATACAGTAATCGATGAGGAAGATGTGAAACGGCTGATCCCTGAACTCAGGAAAGCCGGCGCGCAGGGATTTATTGAGTATCCGCTGAATAAAGTAATATATTGACCCGGCTGAAGTAAAAAAATACGGCTCCATTGCGGTAAAATATTAAAGCATACCGTATTTCATAAAGCGGGTTTTCATCTAAGGAGTTTTAAAGACCGTGATAAAGGGGGTGTAACCAGGTATGCCTTGCGGGAGAAAAAGAAAATTAAGAAAAGTAACACGCCATAAACGCAAAAAAAGAATGAGAAGGGACAGACACAAGAAGAGGAAAGTATGACGTTGACGCGGCATATATTCTTTAACTGTGTATGTTTTTTTTGTGTTTTTTTTTCAATAGGGATCTGCGGGGAATATTCTTACGCTTTGCTTCTTGACGGAGCTATAGAGGAAGAGCGTACGGAGGCCCCGGAGATTAAAAATGTTTCTTCCGCGCTCACAGATTACATAATGGGCGCGATTTACGATAATTTCGGTTCTATTGAAAACGCGGTCGCGGAGTACAGGAAATCCCTGGAATATAGAAGTGACATTGGGGAAACTTACCGGAGGCTTGGGTCGGATTTACTGCTTCAGGGGGATTTGGACGAAGCCATAGCCATGATCCGGAAGGCGAAGGAACTTGATCCGGAAGACATTAAAGCTTATCTGCTTCTGGGTATAATTTATACCGCCAGAGGCGAGCTGGATAAGGCGCAGGTCTTTTACGAAGATGCCTTAAAGGTGGAGCCGGAAAACCTCAAAGTAATGACTTTTCTGTCGGATCTTTTTGTTATACAGCAGAAACTCGAAAGCGCCGCGGAAGTTTATGAAGCTATTCTGAAGATAAAAAAAGATGACCCGTTCATCTTTTTTAACCTTGG
>JBDRAX010000172.1:0-11957 GCA_043823375.1 Candidatus Omnitrophota bacterium
CTTTTATGGAAAAATGTACTCTCGTCGTCCAGATCCCGTGTTATAACGAGGAAAAAAGCCTGCCTGTAACGCTTAAGGATATCCCCCCCGCGATAGAAGGCGTATCCGAGATCATTATTCTTGTTATAAATGACGGAAGTACGGACGGCACGGAAGAAGCGGCGAAAAAAAACGGGGTTAAACATATTTTAAACCTCAAGAAAAGAAAAGGGCTCGCTGTTGTTTTCGCGGCGGGCCTCGCGAAATCGCTTGAACTCGGAGCGGATATTGTTGTGAATATGGACGCTGATAATCAGTATAAAGGCGCCGACATACCCAGGCTGGTAAAACCGATACTTGAAAAAAAAGCGGACATAGTCATAGGGAACCGCAAGATCGAGGAAATCCCGCATTTTTCTTTTCTGAAGAAAAAACTGCAGAGGTTCGGGAGCAGGGTAGTGCAGTACCTGTCCGGGCTGGACATCCCCGACGCCACAACGGGTTTCAGGGCTTACAGCAGGGACGCGATACTCAAACTGAACATTGTATCGGAATTTACTTATACGCTCGAAACCATTATCGCCGCCGGCAATAAAGGCATGGTCGTGGAAAATATCGAAGTATCCACGAACGCGGAACTCCGGCCTTCAAGGCTTTTCAGAAATATACCCGAGTATATGCTCCGCTCGCTTGCCACTCTTGTCAGGGTGCACATAATGTACCGGCCCATGCGGGTTTTCATGCAGCTCGGCGGAGTACTATTTATCGCCGGGTTCGTGATAGGCATGAGATTTCTGGTGCTTTTTTTTATTCATCACGGGGCCGTCGGAAAGATCCAGTCTCTCATTTTGTCCGCGGTCTTACTCCTTCTGGGGTTTCAGGTAATGCTCCTGGGTATGCTCGCGGACCTTATCGCCGCCAACCGGAGGCTGATCGAAGATACTTTGAACAAAGTAAAAAAAATAGAACTCGGCCGTACGGGAAAATGATCGTTTTTTCTTTCAGAGAAAAGTTTTAAGCCGCGGCGAGGCGCCTCGCCGCGGCGGGGTTTGACGGATAGGTTTCAACGAAACCGGCTATAAAATTTGTAACGTCTATTTTTTCTTTAAGCATCTTATCTCTTTTATCTTCCCACTCTTTTTTCAGTCCCGGCCTTGATAAAAGCCCGCGGACTTTTTCCAGCGCGTGGCCGCATTCTTCAGCCGAAAAATTATAGATAAGGCCGTATTTTTTTTCCAGCTCATTGGTATACCCCAGCCCTTTTCCGGGTTTTGAAATATAAAGGGCGGGCGTGCCGAGCATAGCGGCTTCAGAGGCGACTGTGGCGCCTTCCCCTATCACCATGTCCGCGAACGCCATGAGGTCGTGCATCCTGTCCCAGCTTACAGGCATCTTATATTGTTCGAACTCACGGGGAAGGTCGCCTTCGGAACTTATAAAGACACGGCCGTGCCCTTTAAGCGTATTTACCAGTTCTCTTTTCGCCTCAGGCGGCACGCCTTTCTGTTTCAAGTCATGCGACGCTTTCCAGGAAACGAAACGCAGGATAAAAAACCGGCCGTCCTCTATTCCCGCTTCGCTGAGCGCCCTCCTGTCAGGCGTAAACCACGCGGGATGAAGATAGGCGAGTTCATGGTACCCCGCGTAACGGACGTGTTTTTTTCCGATGTCCCCCATATAGCAGTCCGGAGTGCACACGACAGAAGCCAGGGGGTATGTTATGGCGTTTGATAAGACGGCAGTCTCGGTATCGTAGAAAACAACGGACGGCCTCCCGATCAACGCGCCGACATGAGCAATAGAAACGCCCGCTATCCCGGTCAATACGTCGGGCCTGAATTCGCGGGCCGCCATGTAAAGCGCCGAGTCTCTTATTATGAGTTCCCTGAAAAGCCCGGCAAGACCGCTTTGCTGGACGCTCAGGCAGATATTATCGATCCCGTATTTATCGAGAAGCTCCAGGGTTATTTCCTTTTTCCTTGAGGTCACAAGGACTTCATGCCCTTTCTTTTTCCAGGCGGAAACCGCGTTCCTGAAAAAATGGACGTGCGCCGGATGCATTATATCAACGAGTATTCTCATTTTCGCCTCTTTCTGTCGTTTTTCTTTTCATATTTTTCGAAAACGCCGAGAAGTATTTTTTACGCCGCCGGAAAACTGTATTTTTCGATACATCTCTCTCTCGCCTTACGCCCCATTTCCGCGGCTTCCCTGGGATTGTCGAGTATATGACGGATAGCCTCCGCCAGGCGGGCCGGGTTCCCGGGCTCCGCGATAAGGCCGCACCCCCCGAGTATGTCTTTTATGTCGGATACATCGGTAGCGATAACCGGTTTCGCCATGGACATCGCGTCAAAAAGTTTCGCGGGGATCTGCCCCGCCGTAGCATCGTTTTTTTTCTGCGGGATCGCGACCATATCGGCGGCTGAGAGGAACTCCGGGACTTTGTGAAACGGCTGAAGGCCGAATTCCCTGTATCTTTCACCCAGTGTTTTTCTCCCCAGATCCCCCGTTTTTTTACAATACCTGTGGCCCGTGGCCCCCACCACGACAAGCAGGACACGGCCGTCCTTTACCATGCCGACGGCTTTTATAAGGTCATCCAGCCCTTTGTGCGCGCGCGGAGTGCCGAAAAACATCACTATTTTAGCCTCAGGCGACAGGCCCAATGCTTGTCTTACCGCGGCACCGTCGAATCGGGCGGGGTCGAAACTGTCCGTATCACGCGCGTGCACGATAACGGGGCCGCCGAATTTATTCCTGAGGAACTCATTCGAAACCGTAATGGAAGCGGCATACCGCGCGAGGCGTTCACCCGCCCAGCTGTTAAAATAAGAGTTGGTCCTGTAGAAGAAAACGAGAGAATAAACAAAATACGCTATCCGGGCAGGAAGCGGCAGGCCGCGCAGGGCGTCTTTATACAGGCCCGTCTGCCAGTCTTCTATATCGAGCACCAGCGGTTTTTTAAGAAATATGTTCTTTAAAAGAGCGGCCCCTAAGCTTGTAAGCAGAGGTTTGCACGCGTAAATAACATCACCGTCGATCTCCCTCAGCAGTTTTCCGAAATTAAGAAAAGGCAATAAAAATCCCTGGAACGGGACGGGCCTGTATGTCACGGAAGCGTCGCCTGAGACGGGTTCCCATATTTTTTTCCCGAATACAGGGCCCGTAATGACCACTTCATACCTTTTCATAAGGACTCTTGCGAGGAAATACCCGCGGCCGAGGCAGTTATTCGAAAGGTCCGGACTGACAACGCATATCTTCATATTGATCTTCCCGTCAGTAGTAACACGCCGTGTTAGGGAGCGCCAGGTTAATATCAACAAGGAGCGTCTTGAAAATAAAATAAGCTATAACGGCGAACAACAAACCCCGCGCGGCAAGGTTTAAATTCTTATTTTCGATCTTCCGTATCCACTCAAACAGTAAAAACTGCGACCTTGAGGCAAGTATCATCATCGGCACGGACAGCGCTACTATGTACCTCGACTGGTAAGCTCCCCAGGCAACCCAGAAGATCATAAGTACTGCCGAGGGTATGAAAACAAGGAGATACTCCTTATATTTTTTAGCGTCAAAGGCCGCGGTAAAAAAAGCGAGATATGAAAAGATATATAACGGCGAGAGCTCCATTATCTTCCACGTGTAAAAGCCCCAGGGCTCGGCGTTGAACATCCCGGTGATCCACCCTGTCGGAGGTATATATCTTATGTCCAGGGCGTTCCGTATATATCCGGCGAATAAGACAGAAAAACCGGCTATCAAAAAAGCGGCCAGGAACGCGTAAAGGGCCCTGCCTCTTGAGGAAAGAAAAAGTTTAACGCGCGATAAGAGCCCTGACCTCGATGCCGCGAATAAAACCGCGGCGATACCTACGGCGTAATAAATAAGGTTAAATCTGATCACATTGCCGAAAAACCTTTTTACGTTGCCGTCGGACTGAAGCGAGGAAAAAATCCCCGCCCCGTAGACCTTATAATTCCACACCGCCCACGGCACCATCATTATGAACGGCACCAGGAGAGAAAATATGAACGCCTTCCGTTTAAACAGGGAGCGCTCGAAACAGGCGGCGTAGATAAAGATACATCCGGCCGGTATAATGCCCGGGTATTTTGTCAAAGCGGCCAGCCCTGCCGCGACACCCCCGGCTATCATCACATAAGGGTTGTATTTTTTCACGGCCCGCGTAAAGAGGCACAGCGAAAGCACGCTGAAAAAAGCGAGGGTCGTCTCCATCCATATCTTCTGCGACGTGATCCACGCGTTCGGCTCGATAGCCATAAGAATAGCGGCGTACAGCCCGATATTCTCGCCGAACAATACCCTGCCCCAGTCGTAGGCCAGGAGTATCAGGAGGGCCCCGAATACCAGTGAGACCCAGAACGCGGGGATATAACTCAGGCCGAAAAGCTGAAGGCTTATTTTTACGAGGTATATGAAAAGCGGCGGATGTTTGAATAATGGCTTCGCGAAATACGCCGGGAGTTTCCTGCCATTTTTCAGTTCCGAATTATACAGGTTAACCGTATTGTACTCAGCGGGGTTCTTTATTATCTGCACCGCGATCCGGGGATACACGGATTCGTCATAGGACAGCGAATGTTTCTTTTTGAAACTTTCAGACCTGATAAAAAGTGAAGCGGCAAAAACAACAAGCAGGATCAGGATAATGTTGTTTTTTTTCATAATATACTGTTTCCTTTCAGATGTTCATCTTTTCCATATCTTCCAGTAAAAATCCTTCAAGACCGCGTTATTGACCATGCCTTTCTTTTTTCTTTCCGCCCTGTCAGGCAGGATCTCTCCCAAATGGCGTATTATCCACCATTTCGCCTTCAGGAAACAGGCTGCCGTTCGGGCAAGGCCAAGCTCCTTCATATAACCCGCGCCCGGAGGGCCGCTCTTTTGTATCCGGGATATAACGCCCCCCGCGATCTTCAGCGCGTACTTTATTATAGACAATATCTCCCCCATGGGAACAAAATAAAGCGGATAGTTCAACAGCTCATTCAATATCCTGTTCTTTTCGGAGTTAAACAGTTTAAACGCGGAATGCCTGCCCGCGGTCGCGGAGTGTTTATGGTAGACCACCGACCGCGGGGCGTAAACCCCTTTGAACCCTTTCGCGTTCGCCCGTATCCCCAGGTCGAGGTCTTCCAGATAAGCGAAATAGAGTTCGTCGAAATACTGGGTACCTTTTACCTTGAGTTCCTTCAGGCATTTTACCGAATACGCCGAAGCCGCCCCGCACGCGCTGAAAAGCCGCCGGGCCACGGCATGCCCGGCATACGGCGCGCCGCGTTCCAGGGCGAGAGAAGACCCGTCGGGTAAAAGCGCGTCCCCCGCGGAACAGATCCTGTCCGTCTCAGGATAAAACATTATCCGCGGAGAACCAAAATCGGCTTTTTCCGAAACAATTGTTTCGATAAGGTTCCTGAGCCAGTCCACGGTAACGACACAGTCATTGTTAAGGTTAACCACGTATTCAAACCCGTTCTCAACCGCCCAGTTCATGCCGTCATTATTGCCGCCCGCGAAACCCCTGTTCACGGCATTGCTTATTAAATGAACGCCCGGGAATTTTTTTTCAAGTTCCCCGCCCTCTCCGTTCTCTGAACCGTTATCGACAAGTACGATACGGAAATTCCCGTAATCGGTCTTTTCCAGGGATCTCAGGCATTCAACCGTGTCTTTAAACCCGTTCCAGTTAAGGATCACTACCGCTGTTTTCGGTTCTTTTTCCATAATTTCAAGCAAGTCGGTTAAAAATATCCGCGAATTTACGCGCCATTTCATAATGGCTGTATTTATCTATTTCTTCTTTTTTACCGCCGTAAGGCGCGGCGCCTTTCGCGCGGTATTCTTCATAATATTCAACGAAAGTATTTTTGAGGCTTTCAAGGCCCGATACGTGGACTCCGGCGCCTGTCTGGCGCATAAGGGCGCTCACAACGCCTTCCGGCCCTCCGGCCGTTATTACCGGGCGCCTCGCGGCTAAATACTCGAACACTTTTCCCGTATAAACCCCATCCCCCATGGGATTATTCCACATAATGAGGAGTAAAACCTGTGATTCTCTCTGTCTCTTTAAAACCTCCGCGCGCGGGATCTCGCCGTACTGGAAGGCAACGCCTTCCAGGCCGTATTGTTTTATCAGTTTTTCCAGCCACGCGTATCTCTTCCCGAAAAATCTTAATTTTACCGCGCGGGGATCAAGTTTCCCTTCAAGAAAAAGCTCTTTTAACGCGCGGAGGATCAAAGACGGATCTCTACGCCCGTGCATAAGACTGCCCGTGTAAGTAATAGTAAAATCCGGCGTAAGAGGCGTTTCTCTGTATTCCTCCGGGTCGAAGCCGTTTGTCACGGCATATATATACTTCGAGTCATGAAGAGCGCCCAGACGCTCCGCCAGGGGGAGAGACACAGTCACTAAGGCATCAGCCCGAGATAAAGTCTTCTTTTCCAGTTTCCGTTCCACGATCCCGCGAAGAGTCCCAAAGGAGCGGTAATGGTCCTGAGTCCATAGATCCCTTAAGTCAGCCACCCATGGAATACCGGACTCTTCTTTCAGTTTCGCGGCCGCGATATGCGCGGTCACGGGATTTGACGTGCTTAAAATAAGGTCTATCTTCATGTTCTTCAATATCTTCCTGGCTTCTTTCACGGCGTGAGAATACCAGTATTTTTTCTGTGACGGATACGCGATAATACCGTAAATGTATTCCTTGATCTTACGCAGGAACGGGTTCCTGGCTTCTTGTACGGCAATGGGCAATATGTTTTTTTTATCCGTCTTTTTTATTCCCAGTTTTTCTTTTATGACATCCGAAACATCGCCCGGGTAAAAAGCTTTAATAACCCTGTACGCGGGATCCGTATTTTCACACACGCTGGCAGTAAGCACGACCGCGTCCCATCCGAACCCGGGCAGATATTTAGCGAGCGCTCCGGGCCTGACCGAGCCTATGCTCTGGAAAGGCGGGAAATAAAACGATATTATAAGGACGGTTTTCATTTACACTCTCACATCCGAGTTATGCCGGGTCCACCACTCCCCGATCTCCCTTACTGACGCGAAGTACGCGGAGCGGCCGTCAAGATATTCCAGAGCCTTCTCGTACAGGCCCGCCCACCCAGGCTCGGCTATATAATGCGGATGCCACAGGAGAGTCAGGACCCCGCCCGTTCTTATGACGCGTTCGGCTATCATGACAATATAATCAAAAGCGTTCTCTATATCAAGAGCCAGCCCTTTATTCCGGCTTAAAAGCGCGCCGTCCTGTATTATCAAAGGTACCTCGAGCACAGGGAGCTCCCCGTTCTTCTCGAGGTCATAAAGCTTCCACGGGTAAGAAGTCCCGAACCTGAAACCCACGTTGTTATTGAAACCCAGGCTTGAATCATATTTAAGCCCGGCATCGGCGTGTACGCGCGGAGTTACGCGTATATCGTAATGCAGATAATGCTGTCTGACGCTTACTATTTCCCCGCCCGTTATTTTCTCGAGGCTTTCTTTCTGCTTTTTCATGCTGTCCGCGGCGTCATAAGAATACCAGGAGGGATGCAGGCCTATTTCCCAGCCTCTTCGCCCTATCTCGCGTATAACTTCCGCCACGCTGCGCTTTTCAGACTCGAAATATATGCCGTCGTTCAGGTCATACAGGCAATCAGTCTTATGTTTTTTGTTTACCGCGCCCATTCCCGGCCAGAAAAAAAACGTGGATCTCGCGCTGAACCTGTTTTCGATCTCCAGCCATTTTTCAAATGAATGGAACGGGTCTTTCCCCCTGGCGCGCGGGGTAAAACAGTTTACCCCGGCCAGTTTCCGTACGGCGGAGGCGAAGCTGCGGGAATACGGCGCGCCTGAAAAAAAACAGTTCCTTACCGACCGCAAACTCTGCCTGACGGAATAACAGGAAACAGCGTCAACGTCATGGGTCAGGCATACGGCAAAAGGCTTATTCCCCGGCCACACGGGTTTTTTTCCGCCTGACTCAAGAAAGAACTCATCCGCCGCCGGCGAATAAAGCAGGCCTTTTCGGTTCAAAATGTTATATCCGAAATCAGGCACCGGGCTCAAAGGAGAAAGGTCCGCCGGCATAAACGCCGCTTCGTATTCACCTTTCAGCATTTTTTTAAAATCAATATTTTCCGGACATTTCATCGTAAAACCCCGCTCTTTCATATGGCGCGCAATGGCCCCTATTTTTCCTTATACCCCGCGAGGACCGCGTGGTATCCGATAACAGACCTTATGAAACCGTAGATCCTGTTCCTTTTTTTACGGCCTTCGGCCCGCGCGGAGAAAGATACGCCCGCGCGCTTCAGTATTTTTTTTATGAACGGCCATATCAGGTATGACATCCTGTACCCGTCCGTCTCAACTACCCTGAAACCCGCTGATCTCATCATTCGCGCGTATTGTAAAGACGAATAGAACCTGACGCCGGCCAGATGCCTGACCGTACTGCCGCGTAATTTTCTTTTTATGATCCTGTCCAGAGTGAACAGGGAATATTTCGTATGAGCCGTCATTATCATGACCCCGCCGGGTTTTAATACCCGGAAACATTCTTTAACGGCGTTAAAAGGGTTTTCCGCGTAAAAAATAACGGAATTTGAATATACCATAGAAAAAGACCCGTCAAGAAAAGGCAGGGCTTCTATACTCCCCGCCGCGTATCTGCCCGGGATACGGACCGTATCCTGAAAAAGGTCCACACCGTAAACATCAGCGTACCCGAGGCTGTTTATTTTAAAAATATATTTTCCGTTCCCGCACCCGGCGTCAAGTATCCTGCTCTCTTTAGCGCGCGGCAGGTACCTTTTTATGTACGAAAGCTGTTCATCCGTATCAGGGATTTCCGCCTGAACGCCCTCAAGCAGGAGGCCTTTATATATCGATACAAGGTCATTTTTGTCCGGTGACATCCTGGATCCATTCCCCGCATATCCTTCCGGCGTCACGCACTTCCGCCTCAAGGCCTTTCTGCAGACTTCTCATTTTTTCTATCTTTTCCGGGGTCCATTTACCCGCGTTCTCAATGATCCTCGCCGCGGTAACAGGCGGTTCTCCCGAACGCGCGTCCACCGCGAATTGAGCGGCGCCGTAAAAATCGAGTAGGTCCATGTATTTATCGTTCCAGCCCACGGGCACAGCCGGCACGCCGGATGAAAGCGCGGCGACAAGCGCGTGATACCGGGAAACCACGGCAAGCCGCGCGGCGCTGATCAGGGCTTTTAATTCACGGCAGTCAAGTTCATCCTCTATGAGGACGCACCGGGAAATATCAGCCCCGCTCTCCGCGAGTTTTCTGATAATTATCCGGCAAACCTCCCTGTCGCACTCTGAAGGAACGGGCGAAGTCATATGCGGCAGAAAAATCAGTGTTTTCCCGCGCCCCAGATAATGCTTCGCGGCCAGGCAAAACATATCGATATGGCCCTCGCCGGTACTTGTCCCTCCGCCTCCTTTAAGAGCGGTTATTACCGCGCTCGGAGAAAAGATCATGTACTCCCCGCGCGCGGCGCCGAGTTTACTGAGGTATGGCTCGAGCCATTCCTTCCCCGCGCGGGGAAGGATCACCGCTACGTCGGGAAAACAATATACCGGTGTTTTTCCCGCGGCTTCCCGGCAAAAGCCGGAAGCCCTTTTCCCCCTGGCCATAACGCACTTAAGGCGCCTGAATTCACGGGAAGCCATAAACCTGACGCGCCGGTCATTGAACGGCCCGTATGACTGGATAAATCTGAAAAACGGCTTTTTGGCGGCCCTGGCGTATATGCCGTCCGTAAGTTCGTTGAGAGACGCTTTCCATCTCCTTGTCCCGTCGCCCACAAACGCTATGCCGTTTAAATTGATAACGCAATCCGCTTCCCTGAATGATCTCATGTATTCATCATGCGCTGTTTTCCGGAGCCGCGCGGCGTTTCCCGCGCTCTTTTTCCCTTTTATCGCGGCTTTCGCCGCGCGGATAAAACTGAAAACCGGAAGTGTTGAAAGCGCCAATGTCACAGTATCCCTCGGCACAGCCCTGACCCCGTATTTTTTCCCCCATTCTTTCTCAAGTTCCAGGTGTACGGGGTCAACCGCGAAAACATATTCAAAAGGCGCGCCGGCGTATTCATCCATAAGGCGCATGAACGAAAGCGCCATAGCCGCGCCTCCCCTGTTGCGGCTCAGGCACAACCCCGTGACCAGTATCCTTATTTTTTTCATCTGTTCCGCGGCCCCATTATTTTTTTTAATATCTTACATGACAAAGTATAGAAAAGAAAGCACGCGAAAGCAAAAGAAGCGCTGAAGCGCGAAGCCATCCATTGAAAAAACCGCCTCTCTAAAAGCGCGCGTTCCGGAGGTATATACCCGGGTATATACCTCCGGCAAATTTCCAGCAATTCTTCATCGGCCGCGTTCCCCGGAAGGTGTTTTCCCCATAAACCCAGTTTCCTGCCTACGAGGCAGTCTCCCTGTGAAGCAAGCACTTCATCGGCGGAGGAATCAGACAGAACAATATCGTTATTGTCCAGAGCGAGTTTTACCGCGCCTTCACCCCTCGCGGTCCTTACTATGACCATGCTGGTACCGGTATTATCGGATGCGATCATCCTTTCGAGCCACGCGTCACCGAGAGAGATATCTGCCGTCTCCGCGGTCTGGTCTTTACAATAAAGGCATTGCTTCAGGAAGAACGGCCCGCTGAAACAGAAATCATAAAGAGCCTTCTGAAAAAAAGACCGGTCCCTGTCAAAAAGCACTATTTCCTCTTCCGGGCCTTTCCCTCTTTTCCGTACTTTCACAGTCATTTTTCTGCCCGGCCATCCGCCGCTCCGGTAACGTATCCCCGTGACATCCCCGGGGCTCACTCCTTTTCTCGCGCACAGGTAGTCCAGGACCCTGCCGTCGGTTACGCCGCCGCAGAAAAGGCCTATTTTGAAAATTTTTTCAGGGGCCATCTTTTTATCGCGGATAAAAGTGTCTACGGTTCTCAGGAGGCAGGGCGGACCGACAACGGCGATCTTCCTGTTCGCGGAAAGAAATTCCAGGATGCCTTTGCAGTCCACACGGCAGTACACAGTACCTTTATTGTCCGATATTTCTTCCGGAGTCACGCATATACGCATCCTGTGCCGTATGTAGTTCCCCGGCACGGGGCACGCCAGGACCGCGCCTTCGATAACACCCTGTTCCAGCATTGATAACAATAAAGCGGTCGCTATCCCGCCGGAAGAACATTCGTACCTTACGCGCTGATCCGCCGCGTAACCTGTATAAACGCGTTTAACCCGGCCGATAAGCCGGCCCGCCAGAGCGTCCCGGCTTACCGGCTGATCATTTTCACCGGGCTTTTCCGGATATGGAGTTTTATCACAGGCCATTTATCCCCCGACTTTTATAAAGAAACTCAGTTTTTCACTTTCAGGTCTCTCAGTATCGCGGCAGGGTCGGCGAAACCCGTTAACCTGAACGCGCCGAATATCAGAGCGAAATATACCGCGCCCGTAAGCAGGATCTTTATTATGTCTCCTCCCGGCACGAAAACTTTAATAAGTAACAGCGGCACGCACGCCGCAAGGCTGCAGAGAGCCACCACGCATAATTTCCTGAAAGGTATAAGTTTTACGACAGACAGCTTCAGGACATATCTGTACACGAAAAAATGCAGGGGTATGGACAGAAAATACACTACCATAATGGTAGCTACCGCGGCGCCTATATACCCCATTACCCTGACAAGAATGATAGATAGAACGAGGTTCGCGAGGAGGCCGCAGAAGGAAATCCATAATATCAGCCTGTTCTTACCGGCCGCCATTTCAAGTGAACCGAAATTCGTCACGCGCGCGAAAAGGAAAAAGAGGTAGATCCTGAAAGGCAGGACACTCGCCATGTATTTATCGGAAAACATAAGGCGTACCACTTCTTCAGACATCACAAGAAGATATACCGCCACAGGTATCATAAAAAGGCT
>JBDRAX010000173.1:0-10069 GCA_043823375.1 Candidatus Omnitrophota bacterium
CCGTCATACGATCCAAGGCTGAAAATACCGGCGTACTTCTTTTTTTCTTCTCCGTACTCTTTGCTTTTCGCGCCGAACAAAATAGACGGGACAACTAAAGTATATCCCGCTTCCCTGAAGAAATATTCATAATTTATCCCGCCCCTTATTTTCTCACGGAGCGCCTTTACCTTATCTTTTTCTCCCAGTATCTCAAGCCTCTTTTTCTCAACCCGCTTTACAAGAGTTTCATATTCCCCAGGTTCTTCATCATGCGTATACCCTTCCTTTATCCGGTGTTTTATCTCGTGCGCGAAGATATCAGCGAGCAGGTCCCCTTCTTCGTCGCGCGGGCACGCGAAAAGATATTCCGCGAGGTCCCTCGGAAGCCATATCCTTTTTCCCGCGTGCGCTATCGATGACCCTTCTAAATCACCGCCCGATATTATCGCCGCTTCTTCGGACGGTAAAATACCTATACGTATTTTTTCCACATATTCTTCCGCCCCGCGGAGCCCGGCCTCTCTGAGACGGCCGAGAGCTTTTTCAAGGGCGCCCATGATATTCTCCTTTTTCTTGCCGCGTATATTTCTTATCCGCCTCTTATTATCGGGTTTTCCGGTATTAAGGTTGTCACGCGCGTCAGGGATTATCACGTATTCGCCCGCCACGCCTCCTTTTATCATGATCTCCGTTACAAGGTCCGCGCCGGATCTGGAATCAAAACCATCTCTTTCCGCGTTCCCGTTTTTTTCATATATCAGTTCCTCAAGACGCTTGTTCACTTTCGGGTTCCCGAGGCCCCCGATATTCCGGGCGTCACTTCCGGATACGCGGCTGTCTATATCTGCCCCCTTATCCCCGCGCGGCGCCGGCCTTTCCCCGGCTTGCTTCCCTTTCCACTCAACAGGCCTTAACCCCGCGCGGCGCAATACAAGCGCCACTTCATCTTTCATATCTTCCGGCACTCCCGCCATGTACGCGTCCTTAAAAGCGCCTGAGGAGATCCCTTTCAGCTTCGCGCGGATCATATCCGAAGAAGCTTTATCTTCCCGGAAGGAGCTCTCTTCATCTTCCTCTGTTTTTTTCAGGTAGACCGCGTTCTCTTCACTGTTGTAGAACTTCCTCTTTACGGCTCCCGGCGGAGCCGCTATGCCTTTCACTCGCGCGGCTTCGAGAACAGGTAAAAGCGCGGGCTTAATGGAATCTATAAGTTCTCCTATATCTTTGGACTTTGGCTTCGCCGGGATTACAACATGCCACTCTCCCGCGCCGTCCAGAACAAAAACTCTAATCAGCCTGTAATCCCCTTCTTTCGCTCCCGGGCCGATACGAAAACGCTTAAACTGCGCTTTCAGACAGTTTATAAGTTCTCCCTTCATTTTTTCCGCCGTACGCGTTGAAAATAGCGCGCCCGCGTATAAAACTATGACGTCCTCTATGTCTATCTCATGCCTGTATACTTTTTTTATATTCTTGCCCAGCCTCATACTGGCATTAGGCTCAAGATCCCTCATATCCTCTCCCTGCCGCATTTCTCTCAGTTCATGCCATTCAGCCCCCTGACCCGCTCGCCTTAATTGTGTTCCGTTCGACCGGTTCGTCATTCCTGAAGATACCGGCGTAACTACCCTTTCATCCCGGATACCACGCTTGAGATCATTAAGGAAATCCCCAGCGCCTGCCGATCCCTGTATTTCCTTCTCAAGCGGCGGCGTTTCTTCCATCTCTGAATATCTTTTATCCGTGACTATTTCCCGGAGCGCCAGAAAATATTCACTCCTGGTTTTTATTTTCCCGTCAAGAAGCCTTTCGATAAGGCTCTTAAGCCGCCCGTTAAATTCCTGCCTCAGCTTAAAATCCCGGTCTTCAAGCAAGATCCCGGGGATCGGGGTGACAAAGGGGACAAGCCCGGTCATCTTTTTCAGCGTATCCTTAAAAAATACTTTCCACCCTGAAGGCACGCTTACGGCAAGGTATTTGAGGCCCTCGAAGAGAGAGAGAGCGTCAGCGTTACCTTTGATATTTTCCGATACAATGGACTTTCTCATCTCGCTCTCCCCAGTAATACCCTTCCCCGCGAGTATATCTTCCGCGGCCTTCTCGAAATATTCCCTCATACCCGTCTCTTCCCCCGAGACAAGGCCCGTTTCCTCCGCTTTTTTCCAGATAATCTCCATGATATCCGCGGCTGATTTTCCGCGTATCATATCCTTCTTTTTCCTGAAAAACGAAATATACCCGCACACAAAATACACAAGCCCCGTAAACCATGCCAGCGCCGCCGCGTCACTCAGAAACTCATCTGTCAGGATATCGGGCACATCCCGCGCTCCTGAGTCGCCATCAAAATCCATGCCGAGTATCTCGTTAATTTTATTGTTGCGTTCCATCCACAATTCTCTCCCGTACACATCTTCCACCCGCGTACGGATCTTCCACATCGAGTGATTATCCCTTATCATCGCCATTGTCCTGAAAGCGTACGTATCTTTCACGGTTTTACGCCTTTCAGCGTCGAACTTCATTACCGGTACGCCGGACTTATCTTCTATATCCGCGTGATGCGCGTCAAAGATCTTTCGCGCCGTTTCCCCCGAAAGCTTTAAAGACTGGGGCCTGATACCAAAGTCAGACATAGCCTTAAGCGCCCTGCCGTAAAGGTCTTCGTACAACGCTATCTTTTCTACTGACCATGGCGACAGGATACCTGCGCTCCATTCATTAAGCGCTTTAATCTTATCTCTCCCGCCATTTTCGGCCGAAAAACGCGCGCCTGATATGTACCACGGCGGAAGGCGGTTCTCTTTCCTTAAAAACGTTTCATATTTCGCGAATATATTTTCAAGCTCCGGGGTATCATAAAAACCCCTGAATACATCTTTTGCCTTATCAGGACTTTCTTCGTTTATCCTGATAAGAAGTTCCGCCGTAAATACGTCTCTGGCAAGGGGTTTCAGCCCGCGGAGAACAGCCCTGAGTTCCGGCACCGTTAATTCTCCCGCCATGCCCAGGATCTTATCGCGCATGTTATAGAGAGCAAGCGGCGTCGCCGGATCAAGAAAGAACTTTTCTATGTTTTTCTCGCCGAGCTTGCCAAGTACGCCTTTCAGTCCCGCGGAGTCCTCTAAAGTTTCTTTTTCAGCACGCAGGGGAGCCTTTTCACCCGCCGGTCCATTTATCAGCCTCCTGCTGTAATGCAGTTTCAGGTCAAAACTGATCGCGCTCCCGTTTTCCCCGAAAAAGTTATCCATCCATAGAAGCGTGGAAAGAGGGACCTCATATATAACTTCCGCGAAAACTTTTTTGCGCTCCGAAATAATATCTATTATCCGGTTTATATCAAGCGCCTCTTTTACCCCCGCGCGCGCCATTCGCTCGAAAATAAATTTCATGTTCTTTTTCTCAGGCTTCTTCGCGAATAAAAGCCACATAAGGTCAGGCTCGGCCTTTGTACCCCGGAAAACACGGATAAGCTTCTTGATCTCTCCCGCGCGAAGCCCGGACGCGAGGCCTAAAAAGTCGCTTTTCTTCCCTTCAATTATTTCCATTACGCTTTCCGCGTGAAAAAGACTCGTACTCTTAGCGCGGCAAGTAAAGATGAGAGCTGGTTCCATGTCAATTTCGCCGCGCCTGAAAAGATCCCAGACTAAGTTATGTTCGAGGGATGTATCTTCAAAATTTTCCTCAAAAAACCATAACACTCTTTTGCTGGAGCACCGCTTAACCATAGCCATGAATTTATCAGGGTCAGACTTGACTATATCCATAACATATTCAAGATCGAGATATTTGTATATATCGGCTGATTCCTCCCTTGACATACCTAACTGGAAACTCATGATATGATCAAGCGGGGATTTTTCGGAAAAATACTTCTGGCAAAAAGTTTTCGAGAAGAGATCCCCCATAGAAATGAAAAAATCATCCATCTCAACATCGTTTACGGGCGGCAAGGGGCCGTCGCGCGATATTTTTTTCACTGCTTGTTCAGCGATCTGATAAAGATAGCTTCTATCTTCAGGGGATCTAATGGCGATAAAGTTTCTAACAACATCCTCCGCGGCACTATTCAATATTGATGCGTACTTTTTACTGTATTCATCTTCAGGCATTGTACCTTTTGACATGAAAAACGCCCGTAATTCACGGATCCGACCGCTCATTTCCCGGGAAAATTCTCTCTTTACCGAAGACGCGAAAGATATTTTATCTTCAGTACGCCCTTCCAGTTCATACCGCAGCATCTCCCATAAAACCAGAAATCCGTATTTTTTGTGTATAGGGTAAAACTTCCAATAAACATCACGCAGAATGGCTCCGTTTTCTTTCAAAGCTTTCCTGAAAACATCATCATGCTTCTCTATTATTTTTGCTATTTCCTCCGCCTCTTTGGAATGGTAATAATATCTCCTGCTGTCTGTTTGATATACCACGGCTAACCTCGAAATAATGCCGTTAAGCAAAGATGCCCTTTTCCCGGAGGGGCTCATGTCAAATATCACCCAATCCAGCGCCATCTCATAAGGCATATGGTATCCGCGCCCGTATTCTTTGCTTCCTATAATTTCCCTGAGCGCCTCCAGTTCGGGGAGAGAAAGTTTCATGAAAAATTCCGTAAAGCTGTATCCCGGGCTTAAAAAAATTTTCTCGAAACCTATCTTTTTTATGCTTCCGAGATTCTCCCTGATAAGATTTTCCACTCTGCTGTTCACAAAAAGCCCCGGGCTTTTGTCATGAATAAGGCTTGAAAAAATAAGCGATAGTATTTTTTTGGAAAGTTTATCAGGATGACCGGTACTTCTCAGCCTCGACACCAACAGTTCCCACAAAAAGGTATATTTAAAATCCCTGTCCGTCAGGGCTTTGATCCCAGAAACTCCCCGGGGGAAACCTTCGTCTCTGAAGATAGACGCGGTTATCTCTTTTTTATATTTTTTCATATACTTAACGGCGATTTCACTGTATTTATCCGTATTAACCGGCAGGCCGAACCTTTTCCGACTGTGACGGCTAAAAGTACTTAAAGATATAATATCCGTCAACACCTCATCTTGTCGCTTTTCCAGAAAGCCTTTTATCCGACGGTACCTGGGATCACGCCCCATGTCTTTTAATTTGTCAAAATATATCCAGGAAAGCGCGCTCCACAGATCAGACGAATGGAATACCTGCCTGAATTGCCCGACTTCATCCGCGGAAAAACAGGAAACAACATCTAAAAAACTGTCAAGATCGCTCTCAAGGGCTTTTTCCGCTATGCCCATATCAAAACCAAAGTCATACGGTTCTTTTCTCTTGGAACTACGGGCCGGGCCGAAACGCCCTTCATTCCTTACGCAAACCAGTTCCCTGCACATTCCGTTCAAAATAAATGTCAAAAGCCCCTTTCCCTTATCCGGATAAAAATCTTTTCTCTCGGCATATACCCGCCATAATATATCCGGGCGTACCCCTTCAAAATACTTATCCATGACTCCAAGGTCCATAGCGCCATAAGTTCCGGCGCACCGCATAATATAACGAGAATAATACGCGTCCTGAACATTTCCTGAAACATTGTCTAATACTATCCGCCCGGCCTTCATGTAATGCCTTCCTGAAAGAGGGCCGCACAGTTTCGACGAAATCCCGTTTTCCATGTATTCACCAAGCCATCTTCCATCCGGCAGTATCACTCTTATCTTTATCCACGTGATATCCTTTTCTTCAGGAGGAAGTTTTTCCCCGGATATCCCATGGGCAAGAGGCCCTATCACTTCCCATCCGCCTCGTCGCCTGGCTACACCTAACCAGCTTCCGTTATACAAGGCTCTAACTGACAAAAGATCGAACTCCTCTCCGTCCCATTCCCCGGCAAGAGGCCCGACAACCCGCCAATATCCGGATCTGTCCTGATATATACTGGATAAAAAATCCACACTGTCCTCTCTGAAGAACAATTCTTTACAGAATCTGTACTCTATATTTTTCCACTTCAAAGCCGCGGGGCCGTCAAAGCCCCTTGCCAGCTTATTCCTCGGCCCTTCAGCGAGCCATTTTGTCCCATGTATTTTCCTGACGATACTCTCGTCAGGATAGCCCATTTTTGCCAGTTTCGCTTTACAGAGATGAACGGACACAGAATCTCCTGTTTTTATTTCTCTGTACGCGTCACGGCACGACTTAAACTCCTTCCATACCAGTGTATCCTCTCTTCGCAGTATCCCGTTCTCCGGCATCAAAACCGCGGATATACCTCTCCCGAACTTAACGTGTACTTTACCTCCGAAGAACACTTCAATGTTACTTATCTTCGCGTCAGGATACCTGAAAATTTTTCCACGCGATTTATCGACAATATATTTTTCACCATTTTCGTCCATAACAATAATGTCACGCCATCCTCCTTCACTACTGGCGTATTTCGATCTCACAGGGTCAAATAACGGCTCAACCAGGCTCCATTGCCTGGCTTCGGCCATGGCCGTGATCTGTCTCATCACATATCCTTTCGCCGCTTCGGCGCGTACGCGTAAAAAAGGGAATTTAAGGCATACCCGTTCAAGCATCGCGAAACAATATTCTCCCATGGCCATAAGATGAAACTCGTCTTTAACCGCGCTAAATATATCTCCGGACGAAAGCCCGTCGATCAGGGCAGACGCCGTGCTCTTTGTAAGGCGTCTCGCGCGCGTTTCCACGCGGTACATAAACCTGTTCCGCGTATCCCGGTAAATCTCATATCCGCTCTTTGACGCGGGATCCGGCGAATCCGCCATCCCGTATTTTAACTTGAGTTCCAGCAGTTTATCTTTAAGCCGCTCTACCGATCGTTTCTCTCGGGAAGACGCGGCTCTCTCCCCGGGGTTTTCCTCTTTAAGCGAATCAGCTATCACATCGTCTATCATTTCCCCGAGCTCTTTTTCCGCAAAAATTTTTTCGCCCGCGTTCAGTTTGTCTACAAATAGTACGGCGTCTTTAAGCACGGAAGGCACATCCGGGCTATCCTCCCCTCCCCGGCGTATGTTTTTTTTCACTTCATCTATAAGCGCGGGCCTAAGCCCGGGCATGGATAAAATTTTTCCCGCCGCGGCGCGATCGGACATTATCTTATCCCGCATCTTTTTCGCCAGTTTTTCCTTCTGTTCCGCGTTCATGCTGTCAAAAAACATTTTCCTCATCCCGGGATCTTTCATAAGGCCACTGATAACATCCGGATTTTCGCGTAAAGTATCCGCGATCTTACTGGCCCCGGAATTTTTTCCTCCGCCTGAAAAAGCCGAAAACCCGTGCCTCGTGAATATTTCCATGAGTTTTTTATCTTTAAGGAGCCGTTTCATTTTTTCAGGGTCATTAAGCAGTTTACGCGCTATATCAGCGCTGACGCTTTCCATGTCCGGCCCCGAGAACATATCCCTGAAAACGTCAACCATCCCGAGCGAATCAAAAATTTTCGCCATACCCGCCAGTTTTTCCGGGTCGCTGAATAATCCCATAAAACCTCTGGCTACCTGTCCGCCTATCCACGAAAAGGCTTTTTGAAAAATATTAGGCCCGGCCTTTCGAGCGGCGGGCCTCCTTTCACCGAGGCCGTATTCTTTTTTATTCGTTACGCGAGCGGGCTTTCCGGCTTTCTCCATGCCTTTAGCGTTCCGGTAAGGCGGAAACCCTCTTAAAAGAAAAATACCACGCCTACCGGAAACAGCTTCGTCCGTCATTTTCAGGCCTTCCAACAATAACCAGCCCGCTTTCCTTTTATGTTCCAGGGCCATCTCCGCCTCTTTCAATTTCTCAAATTCACGGGCCAGCCTTTCTTGCCGGATCTTCTTTACGGCGCGGGTCATTTCATTCATAGCCGCGTTTATTTTCTTCATCTGAAAGAGCGACCTGTTTATTTTCACGGCTTTATCTGTCAAACACCGTAACGCTGACAGATCTTCCTTCACTATTTCACCGATAACGCGCCTCTCTTCCTCAAGAGACCTAAAAACAGTTTCATCTTCATCATCACGCACCCTGCTTTTTAAAAGCATACTTTCTTTCCAATACGGAACTTTTATTTCCGCCTTCGCCCTGTCACGCTCAAAGAAGCCTTCCATAAGTAACAGCGCCTCTACGCCGATGAGTACCTTCATCCCGAAAGCTCGCCTCGCGGAATCCCGTAATTCTTTTCTTACGTTATCCCACACTTCGAGATTTATACCCGGCACTCCGCAGGCCGCCTTTAACACGCTTATCCTGAGATCCCTTCCGAGAGACCCGAACCCTGACCTTATCATTCTGTCCGAAATAAAATTTACAATGTTCGGCCTGAGAAGAGATTCTCCGTATGTTTCCTCCGGAAAGCTCCCGCGGGCGAGCTCCGGGATAAGGCCGCTTCTTCCGGCGCTCAGGCCGTCCAGGACACGCCCGTATATTTCACTCCGAAAAGCTCCCGTTATGTCAGGCTCAATGGCGTAAAGCGGCCATTTCTTTTCTGAATAAAACTCTGTCCTGAGGGATGTCTCCTTCTCTCCTCGGCCGGCTGCCCATTTTTCAATAAATTCCCTCGCTTTTTCTTCCCCGAATTTTTCATAAAGCCAGGCCCTGAAAAGCTTTTCCGACTCACGGTACACTTTTCCGTATTCCGCGGCGCGCGAATACCGGTATTTCCCGCTTTGCCTGTCAAACACTCTCGGCCATCTCAAAACAGACGCCACGTAAATCGTTTTCATGTTCTCCGCGTGAATGGCGGAAATTTTCGAAAGGTATGAATGACATACCGCTCCCGCGATTGAACCTCGGATCATCGCCCCGGACCGCTTTTTTATGTATGATCCGATTTTTCTGAACGATCTTTCAGCGGTCACATACGCGGCGGGCACGCCTTTACCTGTTTCAAGCGAGCGCCGGGCATGAATAATATCACGCGCGTACTCTTTTTCCAGTTTTTCGGCCTTTTTTTCAAATCCTGTCTTCCTCGGCAGGCTGTATTTTTTATATCCTGAATGTACACTGTAAAGAGATCCGAGATACCCGCGGATAGTCTTTTTCAAAAAATCATCACTCGTTGGGACTGCTCTTAAGAACGCGTCCGCCTTATCAGATATCACCTTGAGAACGCTTTCCGCCTTTGCCAGAGAGCCATCTTTCAAATAAAAAGCTTCCCTGTATTCTTTTTCGAGAGAAACAAGCTCTACTATAAGGCCCCGAAGCAGCGACGAACCCTCGTCTGTCAATCCGAAAATCACACTATCCCTGAATTTAATAAGAACGGTTAGCCCGGGATAACGGACTTTATACTTTTCGCGAAGGGTCAATAACGCGTTTTTTTTGCCCGGTGCCCACCCCAGGCACCTTGTCACAGCCGAAGGCGGATAACATGATATTACTGTATCAATGAGAGAAACCATGTCATAAGCGGCTACCCGGCTGAGCGGAGAATCCGCCGTAAATACCTCCGCTACCGCCTTGTCCAGCGCGGCTTCCTTTTCTTCCAGCATAACAGCGGATACCCTGTCAAAAATACGCGCTGTTTTCGCGAGCGCTTCTTCCATGCCAGGTTGACTCTTTCCATTCTCACGCTTCAGAGTTAACGCCTTGTACACGGCTTCTATTTCTCCCACGCTTATTTTTGCCGCTCTCAGCGTACTTATAAAACGTTCATCTTCAGCCCCTTTGACCATAAGTAAAAGCGTCGCCAGTATACCTTCAGGAATATCACCTTCCACCTGATAATATCCGTACCCCTGTTTTTCATCTTCCGGAACAATTATTTTACCAAGCGCCGAGACTATCTCTTTTATCTCATTATCCCTGTATCTAGACATTATACCGGCCAGCATATGTTCTGTATCATGAAAGCCAGTGTTTCTTTTTTCGTTTCTTTCAGGGATAAAACAGTTCAGTAATGAATACGCCGTTAAAACCACACCCGCGCAGATAAGGAACAGCGCTCCGGCCGAAAAAGCCTTTCCTGTAAGAACACATACCAGCCCCCCGCCGCCGAGAACAATTCCGGCACGTAACAAATTATCTGAGATCAGAAGTTTTACGTAAAAAAACAGTTTACCCGGGCTTTTCAATACCCTGTTCGTAAACAGCCTCTCCCCGATCCGCCTGGCTCTAC
>JBDRAX010000174.1:0-12882 GCA_043823375.1 Candidatus Omnitrophota bacterium
GGTCGATCTCGTGCTGAAGCCTTTCCAGCGCCTGTTGTATGGGGTCGGGCAAAGAAGTATGGTCCAGGTTTATGCCTCCGGGGAGCCGTTTCCCCTTTCTCTTCGCCACCCGCCCCGGAACGCCGACCACGGTCGAATCCGGAGGCACATCGCGGATGACAACGGCATTAGCCCCGATCTGAACATTATCACCGACAGTTATATTGCCAAGCACTTTCGCCCCCGCCCCTATGACAACATTGTTGCCTATATTAGGATGCCTTTTCCCTTTTTCTTTACCTGTACCGCCGAGGGTAACCCCCTGGAACAGCGTGACATTATCACCGATAACAGCCGTTTCTCCTATAACCACGCCCATCCCGTGATCGATAAAAAAACCTTTCCCTATTTCAGCGCCGGGGTGTATCTCTATCCCTGTGATCCATTTGCCGAACTGCGACACGAACCTTGGGAAAAACGGAACGGACGTCCTCAAAAGGGACCGGGCTATATGGTAAAAGATCAGCGCGTGGAGCCCCGAGTACGTGAATATTATCTCAAAAGAAGAAACCGCGGCAGGGTCCCTCTCCATTACAGCCTTGATCTCACCCTTAAAAAAGATACGCGCCAACACATAGAACAAACCGGCTGCCGACAGAAAGAAAATGAGTAATTTAATAACCGACATCATCGTTTCTCCTCTTTTTTAAAAGCACGGCGGCGTATGCCGCGGCAGCGTCCCCTGCCCCTATCTCCCCCAGCCTCTCGTTCGTCTTAGCCTTAACATTCACACGGTCACAGGATATACCGAGTATGCCGGATATCTCGTTCCTTATTTTTTCTTTAAACACGCCTAATTTAGGTTCCTGAAGCACAACTATACAGTCAAGGTTAACGATATCATAGCCGTCGCTATCCATGAGCTTTACTATTTCAGACAGCAGAGCGCGGCTTTGGGCGCCTTTATATCTGTCGTCGCTGTCGGGGAACATATCCCCGATATCCCCCCTTGAAAGCGCGCCGAGCACAGCGTCGCAAACAGCGTGAAGAAGAGCGTCTCCGTCAGAATGCCCCATGGTACCTTTGTGGTAAGGGATACTGACACCCCCTATCATCATAGGCCTTCCTTCCGAAAGCCTGTGGATATCATAACCTATTCCGGTCCGCATCATATCCTTTCCCGTTATCGCGCCCCGCCCGTTTTCATAAGGGCCTCCGCTATTATCAGATCCTCACGTTCCGTCACTTTCATATTTTTCTTTTCTCCCATGACGACACCTACTTTATATCCCATCGCTTCGACAAGCGACGAATCATCCGTGGCGCGGCTTTCCGCGCGCGCGGCGTAAGCTTTCTTTATTATCCCGAAACGGAACCCCTGCGGCGTCTGCGCCTCAAAAAGCGCGGACCTCTCAGGCGTCCGTTTTATATACCCATCCGCGCCCGTTTCTTTTATCGTAGACGAACACGGGACGCATACTACCGCGGCCCCCGAAACCCGGACTTTTTCAACCAGGCGGGAAACCACGATCCCCGAGACAAAAGGGCGGGCGCCGTCATGTATGAGCAGTATGTCTTCATCATCCGCGTCCACGGCTTTTATCCCCGCGGCAACCGATTCCGTGCGGGTGTCTCCGCCGGCTATAACACGCGAAACCTTGTCTATCCCGAACTCCTTCACCATCTGCCGCGCCCTGCCGGTATATTTATCTTTTACCACAAGCACTATATCATTAACAAGGCTTAATCCGTTAAATAACGATAACGCGTAAAAAAGGACCGGCTTGCCTGAAAGCTCCAGGAACGGTTTATCGTCACTGCCGCGCATCCTCGCTCCGGAGCCGGCGGCCGCGACTAAAACGACGGTCCGCATTTTATTCTTCCCCGGCCTTGCGTTCTTCCTGACGCTCCTGCGGCTCTCTCCTCTGCTGAGGCTCCTGGCGCTGTTGGGGTTCTCTTCTCTGCTGGGGCTCCCGCCTCTGCTGATGTTCCTGGCGCGGCTGAGGCTCCCTTTTCTGCTGAGGCTCCTGACGCGGCTGGTATTCCTTCCTCTGCTGAGGTTCCTGTCTCTGCTGGGGGCGCTCGGCCCTTTTTACCTCGCTTCTCTCATTCCTCTCGATCAGGCTCGCGAATATCATTCTACCGGCGGAAGTCTGGAGCACGCTTGTAACCGTGACGTTTATGGTCTTGCCTATGAACCGTTTCGCGGAATCCACCACTATCATCGTTCCGTCATCCATGAAACCTATACCCTGGTCTCTTTCTTTCCCCTCTCTTCTGACAACGGTCGATATTTTTTCACCGGGGAATACCACAGGGCGGAGGGCGTTCGCCAGTTCGTTGATATTCAGTACCTTCACCCCTTCTATCTTCGCGACTTTGTTCAGGTTAAAATCGTTGGTAAGGACCGGGCAGTCAAGTATTTTAGCCATTCTCACGAGCTTGGCGTCCACTTCCTTTATATCCGGAAGGCCTTCCTCGTGTACGACGACTTCAAGCCCCTGTATTTTTTTCAGGCGCTCAAGCATATCGAGCCCGCGCCTGCCGCGGTTACGTATCGTCTCATCCGTATTGTCCGCTATATGCTGCAGCTCATGTAAAACGAATCTCGAGATAACAAGCCTGCCGTCAAGAAAACCGGTTTCGCATATACCCGCGATCCTTCCGTCTATTATCACGCTCGTGTCAAGGAGGTAAAGCTGGTCTCTCTGGTCTTCGCGCGAGAACCTCACGTAAGGTATGACAACGTTAAATTCATCCTTGCCTTTCAGGGAAATAACCATCCCCAGATAGCAGAAAACAAGAGTAAATACGATCCTCAGGAACGAATATACTTCTTCTTCCATGGGTATCAGCCTGGCAATAAGAGTCACTACCCATGCCATGAAAAACCCGAAGATCAACCCGAAAACAGCGGCGGAAAGATTCCTCAGAGAAACGCTTTTAAGCTTTATTTCCATAAATATTAAAACCCCTCCGAAAAACACGCCCGCTCCCGCCCCGATAAAAGGGCTCACTTCGGCCCGCGAAAAAACAGACCCGAAGTAATAACCGCAAAAAGCGCTTAGAACAAGAAAAAATATTCTCAACAAACTGATAGTCATGTTACGCACATCCTTTCCTTGAAAAAATTAAAAATAAAAAAATACCTCCATAAAATCCGGCAAAAAAATATTATTCCTTACTCCCCTCTTCTGTTTTCACGGAACATCCATTATCTGAAATTCCCTGAACCGGCGCCCACGGACCCGGAAGCGGTATCCCTGTCCGCTTTTCGCGGTTTAGCGTCCGAAGTCTTATAGATCAATTTCCACGGGTTGTCCTTTATGTCTCCCGTAAACCCCTGGAGGTCATTATATATTTTTTCTTCCACCAGAAGCCTTCCTATCGTACCTTCGCCCCGGTTCAATCTGTTAAAAACCCCGGACAGGTCATTATAGAGCCTGTCATCAGAAATAAGCTTCCCGAGCGTACCGTCCCCCTGTTCCAGCCTGTCAACGATGGCCGAAGTCACGTTGATAAAATCAGACATTTTTTCTATCTGCTGGCCGATATTTGCCGGATTCCGCCCCGTGATCTCATCCCCCGGCTTCAGGAATTCCCGCGAGGCCCCGGGTGTGAACTCAAGGTACTGCTCGCCCAGAAGCCCCAGTGAATTTATCCTGGCTGAGGCGTCCCTCTCTATCATTGTGCCGTTCTTGATCCAGGCGTCTAATTTCACGCGGGTCCTTCCCTCTTTTTCGTCATAATATATCTCAATATCCTTAACTTCACCGACCTGGACTCCGGCCAGCCTGACCGGGGAATTCTTTGTCAGCCCGTTGACATAATCGAAACGCGCCGTTATGTTATACCCTTTCTCGCCCAGGCCCAGATCCCCTATCGAGAAAACTATAAAAAACAGCAGGAATATGCCAAGCCCCATAAACAACCCCACTCGTAATTCGAGTTTTTCATCTCTGAACATAGAACCGCTCCTTTTTTCAAGGCGCTCAGAAAGCCGGATGACGGGACGCGCCCGTTATCGGCCCTTCCGCGCTGCCTGTAATGAACTGCCTGACGATCTCATTACCGGAATTCCTTATCTCTTCTGGAGAACCCGCGGCTATGATCCTTTTATCATACAACATCGCTATCTTATCGGCTATTTTATACGCGCTGCGCATGTCATGGGTTACTGTGACGGATGTAACCTTAAGTGTATTACGCAGATCCCTTATAAGATCAGTTATTATATCCCCCATTATCGGGTCAAGCCCGGTAGTAGGCTCATCGAACAGAATGATCTCTGGAGACATGCTTATAGCCCTCGCGAGCCCTACGCGTTTTTTCATCCCTCCGGACAGCTGGGAAGGCTTCGAATACTCAAGGCCTTCAAGCCCCACCATGCTCAGGCATTCGGCTACCTTGTTCTTTATCTCGCCGAGCGGCATATCCGTATACTCGAAAAGCCTGAACCCCACGTTTTCAAGAACGCTTAGAGAATCAAAAAGAGCCGATTCCTGAAAAAGCATACCGAAGTTCATCCTGACCTTATTAAGTTCACGGCTGTTCAGTTTCGTGATATTGACCCCGTCTATCAGTACATCTCCTGAATCAGGCCGCATAAGGCCTATAATATGCTTTAGCAGGACGCTCTTGCCGCACCCGGACCTGCCGATTATGACCATTGATTCGCCTTCATTGATCCTGAGGCTGACATCCCTCAGGACCTCCCTGCCGTTAAAAGTTTTCGTAATATTTTTTAATTCTATCACCGGGTTATCTCCCTATAAAATAAAAAAGCGCGGTAAAAAAACAATCCGCTACAATAATAAGGATAAAACTCCTTACAACGCTTGATGTGGTCGCTTTACCTACACCTTCAGCGCCGCCGCATGAGTTTATCCCTTCATAACAGGCGATCGTGCATATGATAACGGCAAAAGAGAAACTCTTAAAAAGGCCCGTCATCACGTCCTTTATGGAAAGCGGATAAAACGTCATTTTCTGATAGATCGCGTGCGTAATATTCAGCTTCCCGACTCCGACTATATAACCGCCCAGTATACCGAAAAAATCCGCGCACACGGTCAAAAGAGGCAGCATTATAATAAGCGCCGCGAACCTTGGGACAACAAGATACTGCACGGGGTTAGCGGATAGCGTCTCAGGCGCCTCTATCTGCTCCGTGACTTTCATTGTACCCACCTCTGCGGTTATCGCGGCCCCGCAGCGGCCCGCGACTATGAGAGCTGTAAGCACGGGCCCAAGTTCTCTGGTAAGCGAAAGCGCCACAAGAGAGGCGATGTACATCTCAGCCGAGACTTTCTGCATCTGATAAGCGCTCTGCAAAGCGAGCACCATACCTGTAAACAAACTGCTTAAAAGCACTATCGGAAGGCTCGCTACGCCGACCCTGTCCAGCTGTTCAAGTATCTCTGCCTTGCGCGGCCTTGAGCTGAACATGAAAAACACAGTTTTCCCGAGAAGCACCGCGAGGCCTCCGGTGTAAGAAAAAAGATCCGCGAGGCGTTTCCCGCAATAATACATAAATCCGTTAAAAGTACGTTCTATAGTCTTCATGAGGCCGTAATATACTTTTTACCCGCGCGAAGCGGGATGTTTTAAAATTCGATCTTGTGTTCCATGCCCACAAAATCATTTTCCTCGTCAAACTCCATTTTAAGGCTGTTATTTGTATCTATCTTATATTTAAAACCGAGTTCCTTTCGCGCGGACTCTCCTGTCCCCGCGTTTTTAACCGGAGTATCCTCTTCCATTAAAGTGCTGATAGTAACCCTGTCCTTACTTGCCTCGACAAGCTGAGAACCGTCTTCTTTCGATATCTGCCACTTCTCCCATACCGCCACCTTATTGTCTGTGGCGAAAGCAAGATCATCAAAAGCATGCCCGCTTTTAAATTTACTCATATCTATCTCACCGTCTATATATATCTGGCCCTTATCCTTTACAACCCGGGAATCCGCTATTCTGATCACCGGCATTTTCCCTTTAAGGGACGCGGAAATCGACCTGAACTGGAGATCCCCGAGAAACCCTTCCCCCACAAAGAGCCTCCCTTTCAGATCCGACGTTTCAAAAGGACCTTCGATCTTCATTTCCCCTTCAGCGTTACCCGCGATATTACCGCGTTTATTGCCGAACATAAACGCGATGTCCGAAAGGTCCACATTGGTGAAAGACAGTTTAGCCTGCACAGGGTAAGGTTCCGCGGTGCCGATCTTACCGGATAATATAAAATCTGTCCCCCATTTCGCGCTGTCAAGAAAGATCACGCTCTCGCCCGGAATAAATCCCCCTTTTATATCCAGGCCGTAAAAAGGGCGTTTATTGACCATGAGATTTTCCGCCCTGACGGAAAAAAGCGGTATATCTGAATATCTATACGAAAACCATATGTCTCCTATTGTTTCCATACCGAACAGATCCGCCTTATCAAGCCTGGTATATATCTGTACGCCTTTTTCATCGTCAATAACCGCTTCCAGTTTTACAGTCACAGTATTACCCGGAAGGAGTAACGGGCTGTAATTCAGAACAGCCTTTTTTTTCAGAGGATATAATTCACCTTTTATGCTGTTTCTGCCGTCCCAGACAAAGTCACAGTTATAGTTACCGTCCGGCCGTTTGACAAGAGTACCTTTTATCACGCTTTTACGTTCTTCATCGAACAATACCGGAGAAACATACCCTGTTACGCCTATTTTTTCGGTATCTCTGTAAAACTTGATAAACCCCCGCGCGAAAGGGTTGTTATCGCTGAAATAGATCCCGACATAATCAAGCGCGGCCGGCTTTTTATTATCAGAGTTAAAACCCAGTTTCTCGGCTATTATCCTCCATACATGGCACGATACTTCCATCCTTTTCAGGCGAAAGATCTTTCCTTCCCGCCCCTGGCCTGAAATAACAGCCACGTCCCGGAGGATCATATTATTGAATATGCCTCCGGAAACATCTCCTATTTCCACATCAAGCCTGTTCCCGAGAAATTCCGACACTTTGTTTTCCACATAATGCCTTATCCATCCCGGATAACAGCACGCCGCCGCGTATCCCGCGGCGCATACCGCCAGCAGAAACAAGATACTTCTCTTTATCCTATAGTACGCGTATCCCCTCATATCATAACCAACAGAAGAGCGCCCGTACAGTTTTAAAACCCGGCAAAGCCTTTCCTCTAGTTAACCGCCTCGCTCATAGACTGGGAAAACTCCAGACTGTCTTTGCCCGGTATATAAGTTATCATTAACTTTGACCCTTTTTTATATGACCCCGCGAGTATTTCTTCCGCGAGCGGGTTTTCAAGATATTTTTGTATAGTCCTTTTTAAAGGACGCGCGCCGAAAACCCTGTCAAACCCTTTCTCGATCAGGAATTCCTTCGCGGAATCATCAAGTATCATTTCGATATTCCTGTCCTTAAGGCGTTTCTGGACCTGCTTTGCCTCTATCTCCACGATATGAGTAAGATCTCCCCTTGTAAGGCTCCGGAAAACAATAACATCGTCTATCCTGTTCAGGAACTCAGGCTTGAAAGTCTTTTTTACTTCCTCAAGCAAACGCCCCTTCATGTCCTTATATGTTTCTTCCTCCTCCTGGCTCTTGAAACCTATGGCTCCCGCTTTTTTCAGGAGATTAGCGCCTATGTTGGAGGTCATTATCAGGATCGTATTTTTAAAACTGACTTTACGCCCGTACGAATCAGTAAGCCTGCCCTCATCAAGAAGCTGTAGCAGGATATTGAAGACATCAGGATGAGCTTTTTCGATCTCATCAAGGAGAACCACGGAGTACGGCCGCCTCCTTATCTTTTCCGTAAGCTGTCCGCCTTCATCATACCCGACATATCCGGGAGGCGCGCCGACGAGCCTTGAAACATTGAACTTTTCCATATATTCGGACATGTCTATCTGAATCACGGCGTCTTCGTCCCCGAACATGACTTCCGCGAGTTTTCTGCCGAGCAGTGTTTTCCCTACTCCCGTTGGCCCCATAAAAATAAATGTCCCGATGGGCCTGTTGGGATCTTTTATCCCCGCGCGAGATCTCCTCACGGCGTGCGCTATGGCGCTTATCGCCTCTTCCTGCCCGACGACGCGCTTTTTGAGGCTTTCCTCAAGTTTCAGGTATTTCTCGGATTCTTTTTCTTCCACTTTAACAACCGGGATACCTGTCCAGTCGGACACTATAGAGGCTATTTCCTCTTCCGTGACTATTATTTCCATGTTGTTCTGCCCGGTCCGCCACTCCTGTTTTATCCTCTCGAGTTCTTCGCGTGTCTTCCTCTCGGAATCCCTGAAACGCGCGGCTTTCTCGAAATCCTGGTTCTTAACCGCTTCTTCTTTTTCTCTTTTGGATTCGTCTATTTTTTTTTCTATTTCTTTAACTTCCTGGGGCATGACCATGGTGGAGAGTTTCGCCTTGGAACCCGCTTCATCTATCAGGTCGATCGCCTTATCCGGCAGGAACCTCGCGGTAATGTAGCGGTCGGACATCTTCGCCGCCGCCTCAAGGGCTTTATCGGAAAACTTCACGTTATGATGCGCCTCATATTTATCCCTCAGGCCTTTCAATATCTCGATAGTCTGGTCCACAGTCGGCGGCTCAACCGTGACAGGCTGGAAGCGCCTTTCAAGCGCGGGGTCTTTTTCGATATTTTTTCTGTATTCGTCAAGGGTCGTGGCGCCGATACACTGTATATCCCCGCGCTGAAGAGCGGGCTTCAGAATATTTGAAGCGTCTATCGCTCCCTCCGCGCCTCCCGCTCCGACAAGGGTATGTATCTCGTCTATAAAGACTATGACTTCGGGAGTATCTTTTATCTCTTTCATGACGGCTTTAATACGTTCTTCGAACTGCCCCCTGTATTTTGTACCGGCTATCATCATGGCAAGATCGAGTATGATGAGCCTTTTCCCGTTAAGCACTTCCGGGATATCCCCGAAAACTATCTTCTGCGCGAGGCCTTCGACAATAGCCGTTTTGCCTACGCCGGCCTCTCCTATCAATACGGGGTTATTCTTTTTCCTGCGGCTCAGGATCTGTATTACCCGCTGGATCTCCTTGTCCCTCCCGATAACCGGGTCCAGCTCGTCCTGAGTGGCCATTTCCGTAAGGTCACGCCCGAAAGAATCAAGAGCCGGTGTCTTGCTTTTCTTCTTGCGTTTCGCGTCACCGGCTATCGCGTATCCCGGCACAGAAGAACCGAGGAGGTTAAGCACTTCATCCCGGACGCTTTTCAGGTCCAGCCCCATATTGATCAGCACCTGGCTCGCGACACCGTCTCCCTCACGTATAAGGCCAAGGAGGAGGTGCTCCGTACCGATATAATTATGCCCCAGGTTCCTCGCCTCATCCATGGCAAGCTCTATGACTTTTTTCGCCCTCGGGGTAAAAGGTATGTCATTTGATATGACCCTGTTCGGCCCGGGCTGAACAAGCCTTTCCACTTCCTGCCGTATGTTCTCTGAATCAAGGCCGAGGCTTGTCAGAACAGCGGCGGCGACGCCCTCGCCTTCCTTGACTAATCCCAACAGGATATGCTCAGTCCCGATATAATCGTGATTAAGCCGTTTCGCGTCCTCTTTTGCCAGAAGAATAACCTTCCTGGCTCTCTCAGTAAATCTGTTAAATGCGGGCATTATTGATCCTCCTTCTATTCCCTCTATTCCCGTTAATCCGTTTAAAAATCTTCATCCTCAAGCATACCTTCATCCCGCGCCCGTTCTCCATGGCGGACTCAGAGACCCCGTTCTTATTTTTTTCCGAACTTTTCGCGCAATAGATCCGCGCGTTTTATGTCTATTTCTTCTGAAGCGCCCCGAGCGGCGCTCATTTTTTCCATGTGCGCCGGCTGTGAAAAAAGAAGCGCCTCATTAACGTCCTGTATAGTCACATCCTTTATCAGCCCCATGTCAGCGCCCAGGCGTACGGCCGACAGCAGTTTAACCGTCTCATTCGCGGTAATGATCTCCGCGTTCTTAAGTGTCTCATACGACTTCCCGATCCTGGCGTTTATATTTTTTTTCCTGTCCGACATGAGGTTAGCGCGTGTTTTTTCTTCCTGAGCGATTATCCTGCCAATGATCCTTTCCAGGCTGTCAAGTATGTCGGTTTCCGAATGCCCCAGAGAGACCTGATTTGAGATCTGGAAAAAATCTCCGAGCGCCTGTGTCCCCTCGCCGTAAAAACCGCGCATTGTAAAACCCAGTTTTGAAATAGCGCTGAAAAGGTTCTCTATCTGCCCCGTCATCACCAGAGCCGAAAGATGGAGCATTACCGAAACCCTGAGCCCTGTACCCGTGTTTGTGGGGCACGAAGTCAGGTAACCGAACCTGTTCGAAAAGTCCATGGGGAGGTATTTGCTCATTTCCGTGTCCACACTGTCTACTATCCTCCACGCTTCCATAATATCAAAACCCGATTTTATCACCTGGAAACGCATATGGTCCTCTTCGTTAACCATGGCGCTCAGGACATCGTTATCTGACAGTATGAGCGCCCTGCCCCAGGTGTCTTCCATCATCTCACGGCTGATAAGATGCCTTTCCATCAGAAACCCGCGGTCAAGGTCCGAAGTATCCGCCATCATTATTTTTACGGCAGGCTTAAAGAACATCATCCTTTTAGCCGCCGCGATCACGGTATCCATCGTTTTCCCGCGCCCGGCTTTGTCCGCGCGGCTGAAATAAACATGGCCTTCGATATTCCTGGCCAGCCGCACACGCGTGGATATGGCTATACCGGCTTTAGGCCCTTTTCCGCCGATCCATTCGCATTTCCTTGAAATAAGGTCGTCGATTTCCATCATACATTATCCTTCCAGATTTTTTTCCAGGTCTCTGATCCTGTCTCTCACAAGCGCGGCCTTTTCAAACTCCTCGGCCCGGATAAGCTCATCAAGTTCTTTTTTAAGGCGTTGGAAATCGCGCTGTTCTTTCAATATTTCTTCGCCTTTAAAAGGCATTTTTCCCGTATGCCTGTCATGCCCGTGGATCTTGCGCAAAAGAGCGCGGAGATTCTTTTCAAAAGTAGCGTAGCACTTCCCGCACCCCAGCCTGCCCGTTTTCTGGAAATCTTTATACGTCATCCCGCAGACAGGGCATTCCAGGCCGGAGTTAACGCCGAGTTCATCTCCCGCCACGGACGGCACGAAATCCACAAGCCCGGATAAAAGGTCGGTCAGCCCGAAATGCGTCTGCATTTCTTCACTTTTTTCTCTGGCGCGTTCTTCACAAAGATGGAACTTGGCCACTTTCTCGTTTATCACTTCCGTAAGATGCACCGTGGCTTCCCTGACCCCGCAAACATCGCATTTCATCATTCTCTCCCTTTCACGTTGTATACGGGACACCGGATACCCACCCAAGCCTCCCGTATCTCCCGTTCAATAAGAGGCGCCTTCAGTCTCTGTAACGCGCCTGAAATCAGCAAGCAGCATTTTGGTCATTTCGCCGGGGGCTCCGCTGCCGATAATATTTTCTTCTATTTTAATAACAGGCACTATTTCCGCCGCGGTCCCCGTAAGGAAACATTCCCGCGCCGTGTAAAGCTCTTCCGGTAACATTTTTTTGAATGTTGTCCTTATCCCCCGTTTTTCCGCGAGAGCTACTACGGTTTCCTGGGTTATTCCCCTGAGAGCGCCGGTATCGACAGGAGGGGTAAAAAGCGCCCCATCCTTCACTATAAATATATTATCCCCCGTGCACTCCGTTACATAACCGTCGACCGACAGCATTATAGCCTCATGCGTACCCGCGTCAATAGCCTCTATTTTACCGAGTATATTATTCAGATAATTCAAAGACTTTACCTGCGGGTCAAGCGCCTCAGGAGGGTTACGCCTTGTATTCGCTATAATTATGGACAACCCGCTCTCATAAAATGACCGCGGGTACAGGACGATCTTACCCGCTATGATCAGGATCGTAGGCTCAGGGCATTTGCGCGGGTCAAGGCCGAGGTCGCCCGGGCCGCGCGTTACTACCGCCCGGATATACGCGTTGTCGAGGTTATTCACCCTGAGCGTCTCCAGTATATACCCGTGGAATTCCTCTTTTGGAACCGGGATCTTAAGCCGTATCCTGCCGGCGCCGTCATACAAACGGTCTATGTGTTTGTCCAGGCGAAAGACTTTACGGTTATAAGACCTTATGCCTTCGAATACCCCGTCCCCGTAAAGAAGGCCGTGGTCGAATACCGACACGCTCGCTTTATCGCTGTCAACGAACTCACCGTTCAAAAAAACTTTAAGTGCCATCCTGTTCCTTTCCTTTTCAGTTAAAGCGCGGCATTGATGAAGCCCGGCCGGGGTTTTGAGAAGCGGCAAAACCCTCTCCCGCCGCCTTATCCATACTTTTCACCGGGAATATCCGTCCGTCCTTCATGTCGTACTCGCTGTGGTAAAAACCCTCTTCCAGTTCCTGATGAGAGACAACGACAACGCTCATACCGTTTTTTTCACTGAGCCCGCGGATAAGCGCGTAGATCTCCCGGCTCATGGCGGTATCAAGGTTTCCCGTAGGTTCGTCGCAGAAAAGTATATCCGGCATATTTACCAAAGCCCTGGCAACCGCCGTCCTCTGCGCTTCCCCGCCGGAAAGGCATGACGGCCTGTGTTTCAGGCGTTCCGACATACCCACCGTATCCAGAATTATCTGAGCGTCCCTCACTATGTCCCTTTTCGATCTCCCGCCCCGCATGAACGCGGGAAGCGTCACATTTTCAAGCACCGTAAGCTCCGGCAGTAAATGATAGAACTGAAAAACGAAACCGAAAGATCTGTTCCTCAAACGGCTCCTCTTCCTGTCGGACAACCGGTAGATATTCTTCCCGCCGAATTTCACTGTCCCGCGGGACGGCCTGTCCAGCCCTCCAAGCATATGTAAAAGCGTCGACT
>JBDRAX010000175.1:0-6574 GCA_043823375.1 Candidatus Omnitrophota bacterium
GCGGGATACGAGAGGAAACATTTAGGGCGGTATATCGCGCGTGAAACGGCGAATGAAAGGATAATAGAGGGGTTAAAAGGGCTGAACCCTGAAAATATCGCGAGAGATATAATAGAAAGAAGAAGCGGCAAATACGGCGGCGGGGATGGAGAGATCGGCGCGCGGGATGTTTACGCGGAACTCCGGAAAAAGATAGGGAAAATACCCGCTGACTGGAAGATGGATGAAAACCTGGAACCCGTGTTATCGCGTTTTATAGAAAAAGTCAGGCTTGTTGACCGTGATACTGATATATCGAGCCCGCTATATGGAGGCAATATCATAGGCCCTGAGGTCAGCGCGGAGGAGGAAGCCCTTTGGAAAAAAGGGGTGACGGCATTTATTAGCGATAACGAAACATACGGGAAGTTTATTGAAAAAAATAAGGATATCTACGAAAAAATACAAGAAAGGTGCGTGGAGTTTTCGAAAAAAGCGGGTAAATATATCGAGAGCGAACTTAGGGAAGCTCTCGCAACAAGAGGTATTGGATATAAGGAAGATGATATCCTTAATTTCAGAAAAGCTCTGGCAAATCCGAAGGATGAGTTTTTGTGGTGCGCTTCAAGAGTCGAAACGGGCGAAAAATATTTTCTCGGGGACAAATATAATCCCGCGCTTGATGTCGCGGGATTCCTGATGCGGTATGAATCTGAAAAAAAAGAAAAAATGCTGGTTGAAGAATATATTCTTCATGAGGCTCTTGAGAAAATATCCCTTAATATGAATCCTGCTGAAAAACACCGTTTTCTGGTTGAATTAACGACGAAGCGTTTAAATCGGACAGGCAGCGAGAACGCGGAGGGAAGTTTTGAGGCATGCTGGGCTGACGGAGAAATAAACGGTATTAAGGTACGGGCGCTTAAGCGGGGGTATACGCCGCTGGGAAGGGCTCTCAGGGCTTTCATAACGGGCCGGGTGGAGGCAAGGGAGAAACTTATAAAGTTTCTGGGGCCGCGCGGCGCCGCGGAGCAGAAAAAAATTTTTAAAAACATGACTACCCCTGAGATCATTGAGGCTTTTGCTGTAGATCAGTCCGCTTTCATCGAAAAGGTTGTGGAAAGCTTGGCAGGCCGAGGGGAAGAGACAGCTTTGCCCTGGTACTGGAGAAGCGACAAGGATATTAAAAACGCGGTAGACGGCTTTGCCACACTGTTCGCCAAATATCTGGAAAGGCAGACAGGACAGCAGGAAACTCGCGGTATGAAGCTTGCCAGAAAAAGCGCCGTGGAACGGGAAAAACCTGAACCTCTCTCTATCATAATAACTGATATAAACAGGATGAGCGCCATAGAAGACTATTTGAATTATCCGGATCAGCGGTTTCACCAGGGTGTTATTCCTCTTCTTTTTGAAGATATATCAGCCGCGTATACAAGAGGAGAGGACGTGAAGCTGGTAGCGGCAAAATGGGTGGAAGCCTATGAAAACCGGTATAAATTCATTGCGGCTATTAAAGATGTCAGTAATATCCCTGATAAAATAACTCCTGCCGTTTTCCGGAACATGTTTTCAGACGAAAACGGCGCGGTACGCTATTCGGCCCAATTAGACGCTTTTATAATTGTTTATGAGGATATTAACGGGATAGAGTATGTGGGGATGACGCGGGGCGGAAAGTTTTTCCGGTATGATCTCCGCGCGGAAAGAGAGAGGGAAATATTCCCCGAAGTTTTTCTTTCGGGCGCGGCGCCTGACGATGAAACGCCAGAGTCGGAGAAAGTCGTCTTTTGTTTTGTAGAGGCGTGGAAAAAACTGTTGGAGGATATCAACCAAAGAGGCCTTACTCTTGGAGAACTTCAAGGAAAAATAGGTAGCTTTACGGTATGGATTTCAACAAGAGACGATTTGATGAAAGAACTTGACCAGCCGGCCGCCTCTAGTGAAAAGATCCGGCTTATGGACGCAGTCATCCGGGAGATTAAAGAAATAAACCGATCGGAAAATATAACTGTCAGTGAGAGCGATGTGATCAAGGCGCTTATCGGGCTTAAGGCGTCCGCGAAGGATGTATTTCTAAAAGCCTCATCTAAGGACGCGTGCGAGAATACTGAGTGCCTGAGGAGGTTTATATCTGATATTTATGACAGGATCGAGTCGGTGAAAAAAGCTGCTGGTAATAGAGAAAATTTGCCCGGGGACGAAAAGGCTAAAGAACGGGAAGCGAGTGATGAACTTGACGCGCTGTTTGGGAATACGGCAAAAAGAAACGAAGACCCCGATATTAACCTGAGGATTCAGGCCTGCGCTTTTCTTATCAGCCTGACTACCCAAAGCGCGGATGACGGCGAATCTGTGAAAAGGAATATTAAAAAGATTATGGATACAGGTGGAGAGGATTGTTTGCGAATAATATACAGTGAAGCCGATAAGAATGACGTGAAATTTTTCATAGAAGAGACGGGCGCGGAGGGCAAGGATACTAATAAAAGAGCGGCGACTTTATCCGATCTGACTTCTATTTTTCAGGAAGATTTCGCTTGTTACCGCGTGGCCTCGAACGGTATTTATCATGTGGTGATATCCAGGGGTAAGAAGACCGCTTCGGTAAAACCAAAAAGAAAAGAGTTTACTCAGCCTATCGGTATGGTGAAGCGCGCGGGAAAAAAAATATCAGAACAAGGTGTTCCGGAGGAGATTACGCGTAGTGGTACAGCAAGCGTAGATCTTTTGGATGAAGAGGCTGTTAACGAAATAAAGGAGGGTTCTGACGAATACTTTGTCCATGAAATAAACGAGGCTATATTTAAAATAGAGAAAGTTATGCTGAGAATAAAAAAGGAAGCTAAGCTGAAAAGCGAAGTAACAGTGAGCGACGCGTTCTATTTATCCGCCGTAAAAGACCTTTCCGAAGCTAAAAAGGCGGGGTTAGACATACTGGATAAGGAACGCGATGCACGGGTTCAAAGGGCGCGAGATACACAAAAAAACCTGTGGGAAGTTAATGATGTGGAAGCCAGCGAAGATATCTTATCTGCCAGAAAAAGGTTGGGATCAAGGTTAAAAGACGCGGCAGGATATTTGCCTTCTTTGTATTTTGAAGCCGGAAAAATACAATACAATGCGCGTGATCTGAAAAAAGCCGGTGTTTATTTCAGGAACGCAATATCTGAAATAAGGTTTTTTCTGTCTGAAGCATCTGACAAAAAGCAAATAGAGACGGCGATTGAGTCTCTTTATGAAAAACTGTACCCCGCGGCAAATGGGCTCTCCGGCAAAATTATTTCCTCGGAGATAGAAAAGTTAAGCAGTCTTAATGACGCGGGGAAGAAAAGGGTAATAGCTGAAATGGAGAGTGCTGTTTCGAGCATGGAAGAGTTAGATGGAAAAATACGCAGCCTTGAGGAACAGAAGGAAAAATCTCTGGCCGGAAAGGACGCGGATAAATACTCAAAACTTCTTAAAACAAAAAAGTCGGAAAGGGAACAGCAAAATATACTCATGATGAATAAAACGCTCGAAAGTGCCGCTGTCGACCCGGCAGGTAAATCTGCCGCGCTATATCCCGTGCGTCTTAACAAAACATTCGATACCCTTATGGACAATTTAAAAACATGGATAGGTATAGAGGCCAGCGTTTGGAGTAATACGCTCATGACCGTATTGGACGCTGTTAAAAAGGTAAGGATGATATACGCTTTAAGGATACGGGAAGAGCTGGTTAAACTCGAAGAACAAATAAACCGTATGCTGCCGGATAAGAGTGCTCCTGGCGCAAAAACACGGGACGCGGCTATAGTGGGAGATCTTTTGAAGGCTGAGCTTGAAAAAATAAAATCGATATGCGAACGTGTCCTGGAAATGAAAAGCACAGTGGAAACCGAGACGGCCGGTCTACAGAACGCCTTACGCGAGATTAAAGAAATATTCCAAAAGTACGCGTCTATAATAGACTCGTCAGTGCCGATAGTGAGCACTATGAACGGCCTCTACATGTTATTAACCGCGGGGTTGTCCGTTCAGGAAAAAGTCCCGTGTGTCCTCGATACGGCGCTTAAGTATTACCGGGAGGCCGAGGAAGATCTGAGGAAGAGGATCGGGGTGAATTCTACCACGCTGAAGGATATGTTCGCGGGAAAAGCGGTAAGTATGGGAGCGAAGGAGAAAACGCGCCGTGAGATCGCGGCGGCGGCGGATCTCCTGCCTGAGCTTACGGTCGAGATCGAGGCGGAAACCGCTGAAGGAAATACGAAGATCACGAAAAGCGTGAAGGAACTTGAGCTTTTAGCGAGCCTGGCCAGGATCAGGGAAGATAGTTCTGTAATGATTAAAGAAAAAGGCCTGATAAAAAAAACACAAGATCTATCTTCGTCAGAAAAGATTAAACTTTTTATCGAAAGAGAAGAATTTGATGCCGCGTGGGAATTATACAGAGAACTTCTGCAGTCAAAAGAAGCGGAGAAAAACGAGGTGAATGAGCTTTTATGCTTTTTAACGACGCGCCAGGCGGCATTTAATGTTAAAAGAACTCTGGATATGGTAGATAAAAGTCTCAGGCCTGAGAAAACAGGGAATATTTTATCCTGCGCGAGATACCTTGACGGCGCGGAAAAAGAAATGGATACACAAAAAGCGGTAAAAGATTTTCTCTTTTTGTATAACGGGACAGATGATATCAGCGGCATGTTCGGGAAATATCATGAAGAAGCGCAAAAAAATAACAGAAAAAGGGCGCAAGAATTAAGACAAAGGATCAAGGAATACTCCTCAATTAGGACTACTGATCCTGAAGTGGGGAAAAGAACAGAACTCATAAGCAAGGTGGAGGAGTGTTTAGAGCGGGAAGATTTGCAAGGAGCCGCAAGAATATATGAGGATATCCCCGAGACTTCCGCGGCGCATAAAATAACCAGAAGGATCGTGCGCGAGGCTATAACAAAAAAAGCCGATGAAACCGGAGCTGAACTTCCCGGATCGTTACGCGGCGGGGATCATGTTGAAAGGGAAACTGTTCAGCCCGGTGGTACAGATCCTGACACAAACCGTATCACGAAAGATCTGGCCGACTTTTTTTTCCCAATGGAACAGGAGCCTGATGAAATACAAAAGGCCAGGCAGGTTATCGCGGAGCTTGAAGATAAGCTTCTTAAGTATCAAAGAGAAGAAGGGCTTATTTCTCTGCGTATGAGCGTTATGAATGGGATTGACGGGGTGAGAGGCCTTGATTCTGAATTGGAGAAAATGATTTTGTCGCTTCAAGAAAAACGGAATGAGGAGAAAACGTTGAGCGGGCAGCCTTCCCGCTATACGACTTTACTGCTGGAGGCGGGGAATATCCGGACGGTTATTGAAGAACTGGAGGGAATAAAAAAAGACGCTGAAAAGGCAGGGAGTGATAGTAGTAACACCAGATCCGATGTCAGTGACAGACAGGCGCTCAATCTGAAAGAGGGCCTTGAGCGTGAATTATCAGCGCGGATAGATTCTCTTGCGGAAAAAATGTCAGGCATAGAAGGATATATTGAGGATCTTGGAGAGAATCTTAAGGAACTGTCTGAGGGGAGATGTATCATTGAAAAGATGCTGTCTCTCGACGGTTCTCCGATAAAAGGTATAGAACCCGGTCCCGGAGATGAGACTGTGATTTTCTTTGAAGAGTTTCATTGGGAAAGAGCGCTTGTCCGGGAATATCTGAGCGGAGCGGGTGTGATAAAAAAGGGCAGGAACCCGGACGGCAGGAGAGACACATGGACTGGGAAAAATGTGAAACTTATATTTTCAGGCATGCCTCCCGGGTTTAAAAAACAGGATATTGAATTTTTCAGGTATGTAAAGTCTATTCAGGATAAAGCCCCGCGGGCAAAAAACGGCAGTGAAGTGATCCGTCTCGCCGGTTCGGCGGAAATATTGAGCCTTATAGCGTCCGGGCAGGATAGCCCCGAGGGGGGAAGCGGCGCGGGCTTCAACGATAAGGAGTGGATAGGTAAACTGGGTATAGATATCACGGATAACCCCGCTTTTGTGAAAGAGTTAAAACAGGACATACTTGACGGGAAAGTCCGGGCCGCCTGTGAAACGGGCGGAAGGCTTTTTATCCAGAGGTTTGTATTTGATGACGATATCAGCCAGTTTCTAAGCCCTGGAGAAATGGGCGCGGGCAGTAAGATTGAAACAGTATTCGCTGAAAAACTCAATGAATTACTTAAAACTTCCGTAAGGGGTAATGACTACAGCAACCCGGCATTTTATTCCGGCTCGGAATACGGATCTCATAGACAAGGATTATTTTTCGCGTATATCTCGTGGTATTACGACAGCGACCGTAGTATTCAGGGGGCTTTAAAACAGGTCGCGGGTAATGCGGGCGGGAACAGCGTACTTAATGCGGATAATGACAATATCCTGAATTTCGTGGTATCAAACGTTGATCTTATGAAAGAAAGGGAAGTTAAAACCCTGGTCTTTAAAAAACGCGGGGTTTACAGGATGATATTACCGCCAGGCGATAAAGAAAAAAAACACGCGGTAGAAAAAGAGATCAGGGCAAGCATAGAGGAACAAGAAAACAGCCTGGAAGAAATAATGAAAGGAATAG
>JBDRAX010000176.1:0-2283 GCA_043823375.1 Candidatus Omnitrophota bacterium
GCAGCAATATTATTTCCGTATCAGTAATAGCTAAAGGAGTTGAATGGGGGAGCAAGAGATTTGAGGAAGATAAAAAGAAAAAGAAGAAGTGATAAAAAGCGGCAGGTGATCCGGTCATAAGATATGGCCGCCGCGCCTGAAACCGCTGTAAAATAAAAACGCGATAAAGTTAAAAAAGAGATACTAACCCGCATTTCTCACAAACAGTCTATTACGAAAGCATAACTGCTTGTATCTACCGCGTTTTCGTGAAAAAACGAGTTTGACGTACTTCAGTACGCCTTCACTCATTTTTTTACTCAGGCCTTGTATCTACAAACATTTATGCTTTCTCACTACGACTGTTTGTGAGAAACGCGGGGGCTTGTCCATTTTTTGAATATTGTTCTTGTTGTTTTTCGTTTCAATAGTATAATAGCCCATAAGTAATGTAATAAATTCGGGATTTTACGTTTTTTGCAAAACTAACAAGGAGGTAACATGGTGGGGTATCAACAGGGTGGTCGCAGGTTCGGCAGCAGCGGGCCGAGGGAAATGCACAAGGCAACTTGTTCAGACTGTAAGAAAGAATGCGAAGTTCCTTTTAAGCCCAGCGGAGATCGTCCGATATACTGCAAGGATTGCTATTCGAAACGCAAAGACGCCGGCCGGTAGAAACTATAAAAGGGAGACAGATACCACGTTTTCCAGTAAGCTGAAGCCACGGACGCGAGTCCGTGGAAGTTTACTTTTTTTCAGGCCTGTCTTTTTTTCGGATGTGTTTAACTGAAAGACAGGTTTTTGCCCGGTTTTTCGAAAAAGGAGCCAGTTCCGGAGTTGCTCCGGTTCTGGCTTATCTTTTGTATTTGGTAATACCGTTATGTCTTGTATGTTGCAGGGGCGAAAAAAAATCATAAATGTTTAGCGCTCACCCAAAGACCTGAGTGTTACCCGTATTTACGCCAATTCCAAAAAATATTTATTTGCAGGGGCGAAAAATTTTTCGCCCTGATTAATAAATGATAATGGATTTCCTATTAAGGGCGAATGATTATTTGCCCTTAATAAACATTTACAAAAAATTCGCCCCTGTTTAATTTTTTTCTTTCGGGCGCTTTTTTTTAATATTGTTAAATTTAAGATTTTGTAGTATAATAAGGCGTTAATGATGGCCGGGAGATTTCTTTTCTTTTTTGGATCTTGTGGATAATTCCTCATAGACAAAGATCACCCTTGAGGATATATTTAGTTCACACCTTGTTTGTCTGATCAGTTATCACTCAAAAAAACTTATCGCGGGTTTCTGCATGTCATCAGTTAAAGGAAAGGTAACGGAAAATTGGCCGGAATCGGTAGTGACTTGAAGGGGAAGAGGGGAAGGCGCTGGTAGTTGATACGGCTGGAGCTGATTTGACGGGCAGCGCGTGATTTGTATCGATACGGGAAGAAAAGCCTGGCATAAAGATCCCCTGTGGAGGGGGCAGTAAAATAATAACGGCGTGAGGCCCGGTATTATATGTCTATGAAAAGACAGCACAAAAATCAAGGAGGAGAAATGAGCGGGACTAAACTGTTTGTCGGAAATTTGAGTTATTCTACGGACGAGAACGAGCTGCAGGAATTGTTTGGTAAACATGGTACGGTGAAATCCGTGAATATAATCCCGAACAAAGGGTTCGGATTTGTCGAAATGTCAACTTCGGCCGAGGCGGACGCCGCGAAGGAAGCGTTGAACCTTACTTCTGTCAGCGGACGGAATATAAATGTGAATGAAGCCAAGCCGCAAAAAGAAAAACCAAGGCGTGATTTCAGAAGATATTGAGTTTTTTAAAATAAAGCGCTCAAAATTTATTATCTAAAACTGCCTGAATGTGAAAAAAGAGAAGCCTGAGGGTTTATGGAAGGAATGCGGGTTAGCCATAGGCCCGGAGGGCTTTTCTTTTTTTCTCCCGATAGTATTTGCCGCGCCTTTACAAAAACGAATATTAGGGGTATAATTGAAACAGCGCGCGAAACGAATTTGATGTAACGGCCAGGACTATACCTGACAGACAATATGGGTTTTTCGCGCGGGGAGATTATGAAGAATAAGAAAACCTTAAAAAAAATATCCCGCTTCAAAAACAGATCCAGGCCTGATATCCCGGGAAAAAAGCCAAAAAAAACACCTGCCGGGCAAAAAACATTCCCGGTTGTGGGCATAGGAGCTTCCGCGGGCGGGTTAGAAGCTATCATTTCACTGCTGAAGAGTTTGCCTGCCGATACAGGCATGGCTGTTGTGTTTATCCAGCATCTTGCCCCGAA
>JBDRAX010000177.1:0-22531 GCA_043823375.1 Candidatus Omnitrophota bacterium
GGGCAAACATAATGTTCCTGATGTATGTGTTAAGCGTGGCCATCGCTTTTTCTTCGGCATGGCTTCTGAAAAAGCTTGTATTCAAGGGGGAGGACGCTCATTTTGTCATGGAACTTCCGCCGTACAGGCTTCCCACGATAAAAGGGCTTTTGATCAAGATGTGGGAAAGAGGGTGGATGTATCTTAAAAAAGCGGGAACGATAATAGTGTTGATATCGGTTATCATCTGGGCGGGGTTCACTTTTCCGATACACAAAGCTCCGGAAGGGGAAGTGATGAGCGAAGAGGAAATAGCCTCGGTACGGATGGAACAGAGTTACGCGGGCAGATTCGGGCGTTTGATAGAGCCCTTAATGAGACCGATAGGCCTCGATTGGAGAAGCGGGATAGCTTTAACGGCGGGAATAGCGGCCAAAGAAGTCGTGGTAAGCACGTATGGGACTATTTATTCGTTGGGAGAAGTTGACCCCGAAGAGCCCGAAACGTTGAAGGAAGCCATGCGAAATGATCCTTCATGGTCGCCTTTAAAAGCCATGGCGTTCCTGATGTTCTGTTTGATATATCTGCCATGTTTTGTGGCTATGGCTGTGTTTTACAGGGAGTCCGGTTCAAATATCAGATGGACGCTTTTTCTCGTGTTCTGGACAACTGTTATGGCCTGGGGCGCGGCCTTTGTAGTATACCGGGGAGGGTTGCTTTTGGGAATAGGAGGTTAGCATGGAAAAAATATCGGTCCTTATTATTGTTTTTGGGAGTATTGTCTGGGTTATTATGAAACTGCTTAACATGTTCAGAGACAAAAACGCGGGATGTTCCTGTCGCGGACGCGTCAATGGATCGTGTGAGTGTGAGCATGGATAATAATAAATTTAAAGAAAGAACATCAGTCCTGCCGGAAAAGATAGAAGAGGAGATATTTTCAGCCATTAACAGAATATCTTTCGGGGAGGTAGTTATAACGATACACGATTCAAGGGTTGTTCAGATAGAAAAAAAAGAAAAAACCCGTTTCGGAAAATAAGGAGTTACTATCCGGGGCAAAATATTGTATGGGAGACAAAATGCTCAATGAACACAAGGCAGGACAATTCAAGGAGATAGATATGGTAAAAAGACAAAAGGGCGGGATAAGTAGTTTCGCGCTGTACGACGCGCAAGTTGTGTTGATGGAGCTGGGGCTTGAGATCGGCTCCTGTTTTCTTGATCTGGGCTGTGGCGCCGGAGATTTCTCCATAAGCGCCGCGAAGCTCGTAGGTGACACAGGTAAGGTATACGCTTTGGATAAGTGGGAGGATGTGGTAAGGAGCATTTCGGCGAAAGCGGTTCTTCAGGGGCTGCGGAATATCGAAGCGAAGAGGTCCGATATACTCGGTCCGTTACCTGTCAGGGACAACAGTGTCGATGCGTGTCTTTTAGCCACAGTGTTGCACATACCTGATGTCAGGGATAATGCCGGAGCGCTGTTCGCCGAGGTAAAACGTGTTATGAAAACTGATGGGCGGTTGATCGTGGTGGAGATAAAAAAAGAACAGGCGGCGTATGGCCCGCCCGCGGCGATGAGACTATCGCGGGAAGAGGCCGAGATCATGGCCGCGGGGTATGGTTTTAGCCCTGTAAGGTCGGTCGATCTTGGTCATTTTTATATGATAAAATTCAGGGTCAGGTAAATAAACCGGTAAAACCCACTGTACAAACGGAGGCTGAATAGTAAAAGAACTGTAGTCCGACCGGACAACCGGAGGGGTCAGGTAAGTAAAGGAGTCGGATATGCAGTTTAGAAAGGTGATAAGCGGTATAGTGTTAGGGGTTTTTGTACTTTTTTCGGCGCACAGCCCGGTGTTCGGGGCGGGCGCGCCTGCAAACGACGAACTTCTGAAGGAGCTCAGGGAAATGCGGGAGTTAATAGCGGAGCAGAACGAGAGGATAAAGGAGCTGGAACAAAAAGTCTCAGGACAACAGCACAAGATCGACAGTCATTCCGAAGCCATAGAAAAGGAGAACCTTCAGGACATATCGGGCAGGATGAAGAATGAGCTTGAAAGGCTTAAAAATATCGGAGGGTTGGAGATCGGGGGAGGGATCACTTTTGTGGGCCAGGGTACTCCCAATGCCAATAACGGGGACGCTACCGACGGCGAGGATTCAAGGTTCGACGGGTCCTGGTCGGCCGATGTGGAAATAGCCAGGGAGTTTGACGACTTTGGTATGGCTTTTCTCCACATGGAATCAGGCCAGGGAGATACCGTTGAAGGTGAACTTTCATTATTCAGCAATGTAAACAGAGATGCCGGAGATACTGGAGCTAATGTTCAGATAACGGAAGCCTGGTATGAACATTATTTTTTTGACAAACAGGTTACCATAACAGCGGGTAAGATAGACGCTACGAGCTATATGGATACGAATGAATTCGCGAACGATGAGTGCACGCAGTTTCTGGGACATATTTTCAGGAACTCGGCTGTTATTGACTGGCCGGATGATAATAACTGGGGCGGGAGGCTGTATATCGCGCCGGAGGTTTTGCCGTTCCTGGACCTTGAAGCGGTTTTCATGGAAGAGGATGGAGATTGGGAAAATCTGTTTGATAATCCCTTCATTGCCGCTCAGCTTAATTTTATGCCGGCTGCCGCGTTCGATTACGATGAGGGGATCTGGGGAGGTAATTACCGCGTTCTTTTCTGGTATAACGGGGCGCCCCACGCAAAGGTGAAGAACCCTGATGAGATAGAGAGGGGAGATGTGGGATTCGGGTTCAGCTTTGACCAGAAGATCACGGATGTTTACGGTATATTCGGACGTTTTGGTTGGGCGGATCCCACAAAAAGCGATATGGGGTACGATTGGTCTGTAGGCGGACAGATGATAGGCCGCTGCTGGAACAGGGAAGAGGATGTCGTGGCGGCGGCAATAGGCCAGGCGATCCCGGGCAAAGATCACAGGGGCATGAACGAGTTCGGTAAAGCCGAAACACACATCGAAGCTTATTACGCTTTTAAGGTCAACGACCATCTGACCCTGTCGCCGGACATGCAGATCATATGGGACGCGAACGGTGGCGGGACCGCTAACGGTAGGGATCCCGACACGATATTTGTGTATGGCATCAGGGGGCAGATCGATTTCTAATGTGGCATAAAAGGCGGAGGCGATCATGAAACTATTAGCTGAGAGTGAAAAAATGGGTAATGTCGCGAGGTATTGTGATAGAATACTGCAATTGAATATCAAGCCGGCAGGGATATCTTTGTACTTTGAAAATGAAGCGTTCTTAATGCTGGCAGATCTTATAGAAAAGGCAAGATTAAACATAATAGATGATTGTATCGAAAATTTATTGTACAACAACAAAAAGGATAGTTCATGATAGGGAAACACTTTAATTGGAAGAAAATAATAGTTCTCATTTTGGGTATTTCTGTCTGTTATTCATTTCTGCCTATGATACCTTTCTGGCTGATGGAGCCCGCGCCGGAGAGCGATAATAACCAGGCGAATGTGGAACGGATAGAAGCCAATAAGGGTTCGTATTTTTCCTTCATTGTATTTGGGGATAACCACAGCGGGCTTTTTACGAACGACGCCTCCACGCTCAAGCTTATATGGCACATGAACAGGGAAGACAGGTTCAGGAAGGCGCCCATAGATTTCGTCCTGAGCGTGGGCGATGTCACACTTGACGGATCGGAATGGGATTTCAGGGCATGGAAGAAGATGCGGAAACTGATAAAATATCCGGTATTGGCCGCGATCGGGAACCATGATGACAGGGAGCTTTTCGAGAAATACTGCGGGAGCCCGCAGTATGCTTTCGCTACCCGGAATTCGTATTTTATCATCGTTGATAATGAGGGAGAAAGCCCGGATTTCGAGTGGCTTGAGAAAGAGCTGAAGAAGGGGCAGGGATACGACCATATTTTCATCGCCATGCATAAGCCCCCCTTCGATCCGTACCAGCAGGAATGGTATAATATAGATAACGCTCCGTGGGCGTATAAGTTCAGAAAGATGTGCGCCGAATATAAAGTTGACATCGTGTTTACCGGACACAAACACATGTTCCAAAGGAACAATTTTGACGGCGTCGAGAACGTTTGTACGGGCGGCGGGGGTATGCTTATAGAGATACCCGAGGCGGACGGAGGGTATCTCCATTATGTGAGGGTGATGGTAAACAATGATTACGTGACATATGAGGTGAGGAAAATTTCACCTCCCTTGTGGCTCCACATAACCTATTATCTCGGCAAAGAAGCCCTTTACTGGTTCAGGAACTGGTATGGGTCGGGATACATCTTCGGGCGTAACACCAGAATACTTGAGCCGAAAGTCGAGGGTTTGAATGATCAGGAGTATTGGTTCGATAAGAGGGGGGATATAAAGACATAAATCGACAGAAAGATTACGCGCCTCTACTTTGAGAATAACATTACGAAACGTAAATTTATATTTCATGGCCGGTCAATGTCAGTTATAATGATATCGGGTTGAATTCATATGAAAAAGAGGGTTTTAAATAACAGTTTTTTACTTGGCCTGGTTTTGGGTTTTTGTGTATTATCTTATCTCGCTCTTTCCGCGGCGGGCCCTGTTTTGCATAACCATCACGACGGAAAAGAGCATCATCACGATTGCCCCGTGTGCCGGTTCCTGGATGTCGCGGCTTTCTTCGATATCCAGGAAGGTGAGCCTGTTGTTGTTTTTTTAGTTCTTTCGGAAGAAGCCGTTTGTTTAAGCGATCAGACTTTTCCATTCATTTTTTATGATCGGTCATTTCTTGGCCGGGCACCTCCCGGTATTTCAACTGTTTAATTATTTTGAAAATATTGTTCACTTGCGCGAACATACGCGGGAAAAACATGCGTTCAAATGTGCATATGTGTATCCCTGCGTTCAGATATACTACAAAAAATTTATGAATAGGAGGAGTAATGAAAGTTATTAAATTTGTTACTCTGCTGATGTTTTTTTTAACGGGTATGGGACTATCGGCCTTCGCGCGGGACATGATGATAATCGACGATGTTTATGTCACGGCGGATGAGGGAAAAGGAGATCCCACGGAAAAGAATATAGGCAGAGAAGTATTAAAAACACATAAAGTAGTGGATGTGGCCGAGGTGCTTTCCGATGAGCTGATAGAGGCAACCATGATACGGAAAGGGGCTTACGGGAACGAAGTTGCTATAAGAGGGTTTTCACAATCCAACCTGAGGGTCTTCGCGGACGGGACCATACTCGAAGGCGCCTGCGGAAGCAGGAAGGATCCTTCTTTATCCCATGTATCCCTGCTTACGGTGGATAAAATAGAGGTCAAAGAGGGGCCTTTTGATGTAACAAGACCCGGGATATTAGGGGGATGCATAAATGTTATAACTAAGGAGCCGCGTAAAGGTATTCACGGTGAGGTTCTTGGAAAGGCCGGAAGTTTTGATTACTGGAGCACCGGCGGATATCTGACGGGCGGAGACGATACGCTGCAGGCTCTCGGCGGTTACAACTATTCGGAATCAGGGCAATATGAGGACGGTTCCGGCAACAAACTCAGCAGTTTTAATTCTTCCTACAGCCAGGAAGGGCGGGACATGAAAGCTTTCAAAAAGCATGACGCCTGGGGGAAGATCAAATATAACCTCTCGGACAAGCAGTCACTTCTTTTATCTTATACCTTCGGAGAGGGAATAGACATCATGGCTCCCCGGGTAGGCATGGATATGGAGAGAGAGATAACGGATCTGGCGAAGGCTGAATATGTCGTTGAGGATCTCTGCGAGTTTTCGGACAGGTTGAGTATCTCCGGGTATTTTAACAGGGTAACGCATGAGCCCTCCGACAAGTTCAGGACAGCCTCGATAAATAACGGTTTTGTGACGGCCAATGAAGTGCAGTCGATAATAACAGGAGGCAAGGCCGAGAACACGCAGGTAACGGACCTTGGGGTGTTCAAATACGGAATGGATATGTATTACCGCAATTGGGACGGTTTTACGAAAAGGCAGGATACGGCAGTTCAGCTTAACTCTAACCTTTTTCCGGATATCAATATATTTGATCTGGGGGGATATCTGCGGGTTGATAAGGATATTGATAAGTGGGCTCTGGGCGCCGGCGCGCGCTGTGACTGGTTCTATACCGAGGCGGGCCGTGAACCTGACGGGGCGCTGAGGTTCTCGAGCGCCATGACCGACAGTAACGCGAGGTCTGACGTATTTCCTTCGGGGTATTTTTTCGCGAAATATTTTCTCACGGAAGAAATAGATATTTTTGGAGGGGCAGGCCACAGTGTGAGAACGCCCACAGGCGCTGAAAGATATCTCCAGGGCAGCGCTGATTTCTACGGTAACCCCGATCTTAAACCTACACATAATACGGAAGGTGACCTCGGGATAGAAATAAACGCGAAAAAACTTGAGTTCCGGGCGAAAGGGTTTTACAGCTGGCTGGTCGATTATATATACCAGGAAGGCCCCGGGCCGAAAACATGGACCAACATAGATGCCTATATATTCGGCGGGGATATCAGGGCTGTTTATGAGCTTATATACGGGTTCTCCGTAGAAGGCGCGGCCGCCTGCCAGGCAGGCAGAAAATACACCAGGCCCAGGAACAATGATAACGATAATCTGGCCCAGATACCCCCGCTTAAAACAAAGGCGGCTTTGCGCTATGACAGTTCTGGTATAATTGATATAGAGGACTTTTCTTTGTTCGGCACATTTGAGTGGGTACGGTCCGATAAATATTCTGACGCGGATACCGATGCCGGTGAAAAAGAGATATCCGGTTGGAATGTTTTTAACCTGAGAGGAGGGTGTAAATATAAGATATTTAAACTTAATCTCGGTATAGATAACCTGTTCGATGAAACATACGCCGTTGCTAACTCTTATGAATATGATGTGACAAGCGGTTCGGGCGCGACGCCTAATATCGTGAACGAACCGGGCAGGTTTTTATGGGCGAGTTTATCTGTGGCGTTTTGATATGCGCGTAAAACAGGGGATCCCGTGCCGCGGACGCGGAGAGTATGAGTCTTGCGGCATGGGTTCACCTACTATAAAGGGAGGGATGTATGGTCCAGTTTTTTTTAAAAGGGGGGCTTCTTATGTGGCCGATCCTGATTTGTTCCATAATTGCTCTTACGATCATTTTTGAAAGAACGTTTCATTTCCGTCGGGCGGGTATTAGAACAAACGGTTTGATCGAAAAGGTCATAAAAATGGTGAAAGAAGGTGAACTTGAGAAAGCGTTAGAGTACACTGAAAAACAGCGAGGCGCGGTAGCGTATATACTTTCATTATGCCTGCGTGAGCGTTCCCTGCCCAAAAAGGAAAGAGATGAGATAATTTCTCTCGGCGGTTCAAGAGAACTGAGGAGATTAGAGAAAAATGTCAGGACCCTGGGGATAATCGCCCATGTTACTCCTCTTCTGGGACTATTGGGTACGGTTACGGGCATGATACGGGCCTTTATGAAGATACAGGATCTCGGGGGCCATGTGGACGCTTCGGTACTGGCCGGAGGCATATGGGAGGCGCTCATAACCACCGCTTTTGGCCTGGCGGTGGCCATACCCGCAATGATAGCCTATCACTATTTTGATGAAAGAATAGACGATATATCTTCCCGGATGAAAGAGGCTGTACAGTCCATCTTCGGCGTTAAAGGTGTTTTCGGACACGATACCACCGCGGGAGAGGGGACAATAGACGAGGGGGTGGATTATGGAGTTTGAAAAGAGGAAGAAACTGAGGACGCACCTGGACATAGCTCCTCTAATAGATATAGTTTTTCTACTCCTTATTTTTTTTATGCTTACCGCCAATTTTATCATGGAGCCCGGGATAAAGATCAATCTACCGGAAGCGGAGAGTTCAAAGCCCCAGGAAGACGACAAAATAACGGTGTTTATCTCAAGCGACAGCAGGATATTCGTGAACGGGGAAGAAGTTGCCCCGGATGAATTACAGGGTATTATCCTCTTTGAACTGATGAGTACTTCCAGGAAGACTGTTGTTTTAAAGGCGGATGAGTTGATAAATCTGGGGTTTGCTATTAAGGTCATGGATATTGTCAAGCGATCGGGGGCTTGCGGGATAGTGATCTCAACCAAAATGAAAGAAGCGTTACGGGATAAAGATGAGGAATAGATCAGAAAATAACATAACGGCCCTCGCGTTTATCGCGGCTTTGTGCTTTCACGGGTTTATTTTAGGGGCCCCGGCGGATATTTTTTCTTTTCTTGAGAAGGTCCCGCCGAAAGAGGAATTGATCCTCGAGATAAACATTGAGAAACCTGAACTCCTGCCTGAGATAAAAAAAATAGCGGAACAAAAGGTGATAAAAGAGAAGCGCGTCGAGCCTGAAGAGACGATCAAAACGCCGGAAGAAGTGGTAATGCCCGATGAAGAAAAGCCGGAAGAGAAGGTGGAGAGTGAAGACCCGGACATCGAGGAGATGTTCCGTTACAAGGACGCGATAAGGCAGAGAATAGAATCTTGCCGTATATATCCCCGTTCGGCCAGAAACAATAGAATAGAAGGCACCAGTACCGTTACATTCGTAGTCCTCGCGGATGGAACGCTCCGTGATATACAATTGAAACGGTCATCCGGATACAGGATGTTAGACGATGAAGCTCTTAAGACCATAAAAAGAGCCGGTTCTTTCCCCCCGATCCCGGACAGTATTAAAACCGATTCCATCCCTATGGAAGTTTCTATGGTCTTTTCGCTCAAGTAATATTCAACATTATTTCCAGAAGGTCATTATCTCTCCCCGGCATATACACCTGGACCATCATAATTGTCTGTGAAAAAACAGGGACAGAAACTTTTTATGATCAGCGGGGCATGGTAGTTTCTAAAGAAGAGGTTTTTCTGGCGGAGGGATTGAAGCCGATTAAGGCTGTTCTTAAGAAACACAAGAATGAAATCTTCAGGAAATTTCACATTAAAGAGATGGCGGTATTCGGTTCATTCGCCAATGGGGCGCCGAAAGCAGTGAGTGATGTGGAGAACCTGGTGGGTTTTGACGAAGTTCCGGATTTATTGGACTTTATTTCTGTTAAGTATTATCTGGAAAACCTGTTTCACAAAAAAGTTGATCTCGCCCGCGAACAGGCTTTGCGTAAAGAATTGAAATATGCGGTTAAGAAGGCGGTAAGGATATGAAACGTGATCTTACTTTATATATGGCGGATATTATTGACGGCATTGATAAAATACAGATTTTATTTAAGATATGAATTATCGTGAATTTCCCGAAGACGAGAAGACTGATTGCGCTTTTGTCCGTAAACTGGAGATTATCGGGGAAGCAGTAAAAAAACGGGTCAAATCTTCATTTTACACTCAACTGACTGGCAACATGTAGTAGCTTCGTGGTCAAACTGTATTCCGTTTCAAAATTTAAATAAATGCAAAAAAAATGTCTCTGGAAAGTGCATTTAATGGTGAAAAGATAAAATAAGAGGAGGTGTTTTTTTTGTGGTCAGGACAGATTATTAACAACAAAGATAGAGTTGTGGGATACGGAAAGGGAAAAATTTTAAAAAAATTCTGGGTGGGAAAAAGGACAGGGGGCATTTATGTTTACGCGCGGGAACGCGGGCGAAAAATGAAGCAGAAAGCGGGTTGATTACGGAGATTTTGCGTGAAGCGGGGGAGTATAATGAATATATGGGAACTATGTAAATGTAACGCGGACCGGATCTGTCCGTTCTGCAAGATCCTGATAATTGTATGCCTGTCCGGCCTGGGCATATTTCTGGGATATCTTATAAAGAGAAGGAAAAAGAAATCAGGATAAGGCCGTCCGGGGGTAAGCTGCCAAGTTGACTCGTCTTTTTGTTTTTCCTGAATATTTGTGATATACTCTGCCGTAACCGCATAATAACATAAGGGATTGCTGTGTGAACACAGGCCCTGAAAGAACAAGAATACATCTCTGTTTCCCCGGTTCCTGCCGGACAGGAGAGATAGATGAACATCCGCAGTGAAGAACATGTTGAACAGCACATTTTGATACTTTCGGTCTCTGCCGCCCTGTTTTTTGCTGTATTTGGCCTGGTGTGGGGCGCGTTAGCTTGGTCCCAGATGTTCATATTCGACGGTATTTATTCCTTTATCAGCGTGATCATGGCGAGCCTTTCTGTTTATGTCGCTGAGATAATGAAAAGCAGTGATACGCGAAATTTCCTTTCGGCCGGTCGCAAATGGAGCCCATGACCATTATGCTGAAGGCGCTCGTTATTGTCGTGGTTTGTGTCAGCGCTTTCAGCCGTGCTATGACAACCCTGTTCTCAGAAGGCCGGGATATAAACGTGTTTTCCGCGATGGTTTACTGTCACTTTGGGGTGATAGGATGTCTTGGCTGCTGGCTTTATATCGTACGGCTGAGAAAGAAGGCCCGCTTGTCGGGTCTTGTCAAAGCTGAAAGCATGCAGTGGTTCGTGGATATTCTGCTCAGTGTGACGATATTTTTGGTTTTTTATGGCCTATAGCATTCAGCACACTGAATACGCGCGTTATTCCCGGTATATAGTAAGATCGGGAAGGGAACTTATTTATGAGATCGGCTTAGTGTCAGATGACCCGAATGACGCGCGTTCCATGGGCGAACTTGACGACATCCGACTGGAGGTTGAAAAGAGCCAGAGCCTCAAGGCCTTGTATGATAATCAGATCTGGCTGGATATATCGTTCCTGCACGACAAGAAATGGGGCTGATAGAAAACTATGCCAAAAAGGGGCTTTATGGCAAAATATCGCAAAATATTGAACGCGCTATTTATTTGCGTCGTATTATCCTTTCTTTTGGATTCATCCGCGCCGGTTGCGGCCGAAACGTATAATGAGTCGGTAGCCAGCGCGAAGGCGCATGCGGAAAGTCCCGCCGCTATATGGCTTCCTGAAAATTCTCCCGGCGGATCTATTATCACTATCGTTGGCGGAGGCCAGGCATCCGAGAACGCGGATTACGGCATCAGGTATGATGACACGGATACGAAAGTGATCGCCAGGACTATGGCTAAACAGAAGTTCTGGATAGACGGTTCTTCAACCACGAAAGCGCCCGGTGAAGATTATAATATTGTGGGCACTATCGCGTCCGGTACGGGCGCGTTCGTGACTGTCGGGAACGATATGACAAGGTTCCTTGATAATAACAAAGGGACATTGACCGGCTCTGATGTCATCAAGCTTATCGAGAGGGGGTTGGGAATAAACAATGACGGGACTCACGATGCCATAATCGAGTATGCCGTGGGCCCGGCTGCGGGCGGGTATCTTAACGATAATCTTATAAGGCCGACAAAGAATGTCGATATGTCGGTTTACGATACTGCGGACCCCGCTGTTTTCACGGATGGAGGGCCCTTTCTCGCGAAACCGGCCAATATGCTCGCTGGTACTTACAGCGACTTTCAGACTTTTTTTACTAATTTCAGGAATAACGCTTATAACCTCGCGGGTAGCCCTTTTCCTTTCACGCAATTCGGCTATACCTATTTTTGGGATAATGGGGGGCTGACGCTTTCGCAGATACAGGGGATGACTGAATTTGTTATTCTTCCTAACCAGGATTTTTCGGGGACTGTTCTGGGGAACCCTTACGGGACAGTTACGGTCTACGGCATATATCCGACACAGTCGTATATTTACACGAGGAATGACGGGGCTGATTTTTCGTACGGCGCGGGTTCTGAGTACGGGAACGGTTTTGCCAGTTTCGATATTACCGGCAGTTGCGATACTGTCTGGGCCGGGCATCGTTTCCAGAGCAAGATAAAGACGGACCTGATCAATAATAACAAAATAAAGATCGAAAGCGGCGGATCCGTATCGGGAGGTCAGGGGATACTTGTCTGGTCTTTAAACTATGAAGTCGAGAATTCGGGTACTGTAACCGGATCGACTTCCAAAAAGTGGGGCCAGGCCGGCACTGAAGATATCGCTATTCTCTTTAAAGGCGATACTACCGTGTATTCTTTGTCAGTCCCGGTCCCGGCAAGCGGCGCGAATACGGTCACCAATTACGGAGAGATCTCCAGCTCCGCGACGGGCACGGCAATAAAGATCGAGAACGGCGATACGGTCATTAATAATTACGCCGGCGCGAAGATCCGGGGCCTCACGGCCATAGACGGCTCGCTCAGTACCGGAACGGTCTCTATCTACAACCGCGGAACGATATCCGGGAACATAGCTTTAGCGGCCGCCGCTCCGACGAGCTTTGATATAGGGAATTCCGCGCTGACGGTCACGAACGGCTATATTTCCAATTTAGATCTCACGGCTAATTCAGCGACGGATTTCGGGAGCATCACGGCCACGGGTTCTTTTTTCAACGCGGCAAGCGATGTAGGCGTCACGGTAGGAGGGTACATCCCGAACAATACGACTTTCAAAGTGGTTGACGCGGCAGGCTCGGGCGTGGGAGCTGTTCCGGGCACAATTACCAGTACAAGCCCCATATTTAACTTATCCGGGTCGGACGCGACCGGTGATCTGGTCCTGACAGCGACGCGTGTCAATAATTACAACAGTTTCGCCGCTAATCCTAACGCGGCTCAGGCGGGCGCTGTTCTTAACGCTATAGCCGATAGCGGCACCGCGTCGGGCGACATGGTTACGGTGCTGGGCGCTCTTGATTCCATTCCGTCCGCGTCCGGGATAAATTCCGCGCTTGAAAGTATGCTGCCTGATGTCGATAACAGCTCGCCGCAGGTTACCCAGGCAGTCCTCGGGCAGTACCTCTCAACCGTATTTGCCCACCTGGACGCTTATAAGAACGTGACGAGTTCCGCGAAGCAGGGGGCGGATGTGTGGGGAAGCGGGTTCGGTGGCTATATACATCAGGGCCCGAGGGCCTCTTCCAACGGCTACAACGCTAATATATGGGGGACTGCCCTGGGGTGTGATATCCTCGCCGGGGAGCATTTGAGGCTCGGGTTATCAGCGGGATTTGCCCGGAACTTTGTCAGGACTAAAGACAGTTCAGGCAGGACAGATATCGATAGCTATCAGGGAGCCATTTATGGGAGTTACGCCGAAGACGCGTATTTTATAGACGCGGCGCTTCCCTTCGCGTGTAATACTTACGACACAAGCCGCCACATCGCTGTCGGAGCGCTCGATCGGATAGCCGAGGGGAAATATAACGGCCAGCAGTATTCGGGGTATATAGGCGGAGGATATAAATTCTCGGGTAAAAAGATTGATCTTACGCCTCTGGCCTCGTTCCAGTACACTCACCTGAGATTGAACAGCTATACCGAATCCGGGGCGGGAGCGGCAAGCCTTCATATCGATCCCCAGGATTATAACGTCGCGCAAACGGGGGTGGGAATAAAGATAGGTTATCCCGTGGCCTTAAAACGCGGCTTTGGAACGCTTACTCCCGAACTTAAATTTAAATGGCTGTATGACTGGATAGGTGACGCCCAACAGGCCACTTCCACGTTCACCGGCGGGGGCGGCTCGTTCAGCACAGAGGGTTTTACTCCGGCGCGATCGAGTTTTGACTTCGGAGCGAAGCTTGCCCTGGAGACAGCGGATTTTGTCACGCTATCTTTCAGCTATGACCTTGAACTTAAGGAAGATCTCTACGGCCACTACGCTTTATTGGAACTCAGGTACCGATTTTAGGAAAATGTAGTAGACATAAGGGGAGGGATTACTGACCGGCCTCCATTAACTATTCCCCGCCTGGACTTTAGTGGATAAAGAAAAATATGATATTATCTTATGTGATATCCATATGAGGGGATTATCGGGAAAAGATATTTATGGAAAAATCAGGCAAAAGGATGTAGCCCTTGCCGGAAGGATCATATTTTTAACCGGTAATGCCGTGGAAGAAGAAACACAGGAGTTCCTGGAAGAAGCGGGGAATAAATATTTGCAGAAGCCTTTCGAGAAAAAAGACCTCGCTTCTTCGATCGAATCGCTCATTGAGCGGGAACCGGAGTAGTTCCGCGGCGCGGGCAGAAAGATATAAATTTCACATTTCATGTATTGGCCTCGGAGTTTTTTTTGACATCCACAGTGTGGCAGGGTATGATAAATTAAAAGCCGGGCTCTGATCTCGTATCTCAATTTTTTTTATTGTACGCGGCTATTTTTCTAAACTATACCGGCGCGGTAAGCCGGGTCTTGTCAGGATGATCATGGCGGAAAAAAAGGAGTTCGCGAAAATTGCCGAAACAAGTAAGTGACATGCTCAGAAATGTTAGCCGCCTTATGGGGCGCGCGGGAGTGCCGCCGCGAAAGTGGCGGTTCGCAGAAGAACAACTGCTCAGGTCAGAGCTTTTCAGCATAGAGCAACTGGAACAACACGCGAAGTCCCTGGCCGCGTGGCATGAGGTCACGCTTAAGCCCGGGAAGGACATGCTTCTTCCCCGCCTTGCCGAGAACGAGGGAGTGCTCATAGATACATATGAACTGCTCATGTCCGCGATGGATAAAAAAAGAAGGGTAGCTCCTGCCGGAGAGTGGCTTTTAGACAACTTTTATCTCATCGAAGAACAAATAAGGATCACGCGCAGGCATTTCCCGAAAAGTTACAGCCGGGAATTGCCGCGCCTTATCAACGGGCCTCTCGCGGGATTTCCAAGAGTTTATGAAATGGGGCTCGAGCTTGTTTCCCACGGTGACGGCAGGGTGGACGCGAAAAGCCTTTCGAGCTTTGTCGCCGCTTATCAGACAGGCACGCATCTTCAGCTTGGCGAATTGTGGGCTATTCCTATTATGCTCCGTATCGCGCTTATTGAAAATCTGCGGCGTATCGCCTCGCGTATAGCTTCAGGCCGCGAGGACCGGGACACGGCCAGTTACTGGGCGGACAGGATGATAGAAGCGGCCGAGAAGGAACCGGCGAACCTTATACTCGAGATGGCCGACATGGCGAGGGCTAATCCGGCGATATCTACGGCTTTCGTAGCCGAGATAACCCGGCGGCTTCATGGGCAAAGCGCGGCGCTGTCGCTGCCTCTGTCGTGGCTTGAGCAGCGGTTTTTCGAACAGGGTATGCTGGTAGAACAGCTTGTGCAGGGCGAGAGCCAGCAGCAGGCCGCGGACCAGGTCTCTATCGGTAATACGATAGGCAGTCTCAGGTTTTTGGGCGCGATAGACTGGCGGGAATTCGTCGAGACGATGAGCGTCGTGGAAAAAGTCCTGCGCGCGGATCCTAACCGGGCGTACGCGGGCATGGATTTTTCAACGCGCGACAGGTACCGTCATGTTATTGAAAATATAGCGAAAAGGGCCGGCGTATCGGAAAAAGAAGCGGCGGCTAAAGCCATAATGCTCGCGGAGGAAAGCGCTTCGGCCCGGGGATCCGATGACCGGACCGCGCATGTGGGTTTTTTTCTCATAGATAAAGGGCTCCCGGTTTTTGAAAAAGCCATGCGGACGCGTCTCGGCTTAGGCGAGATGATAGCCAGAGCCCTCCGGCGCGCGCCTCTTCTTACATACCTTACAGCGGCGGGATCGGTTACTGTGTTGTTGACGCTTCCGGGCTTGAGCCGGGCTTACGCGGAAGGCGCGCCGGTGCCGGTTTTGTGGGGGCTGGGTGCCGTGCTTGTTCTGTGTTCCAGCCGCTTCGCTCTCGCGTTAACCAACTGGTTCGTGACAGTATCGGTCGCGCCTGACACGCTTCCGCGAATGGATTTTTCTGAAGGCATTCCTTCCGATAACAGGACACTCGTCGTTGTCTCTACTATGATAAGGGACAAAATCGGTATTGACTCTCTTATCGAAGGGCTCGAGGTGCGGTATCTCGCAAACAGGGATCCCAATCTTTTTTTCGGATTCCTGACAGATTTCTATGACGCCCCTCATGAAACTATGCCCGAGGATGATGAACTTCTTGAGCACGCCCGGAAGGGCATTGAGGCACTGAATGGGAAATACGCGGCTCCCAGCGAGGATATTTTTTTTCTGTTCCACAGGCCGCGGCTCTGGAATCCCGAAGAGAAAGTGTGGATGGCCTATGAAAGGAAAAGAGGGAAGCTGACGGAGCTCAACCATCTTTTAAGGGGCAGGGGTTTCCCTGGTAAAGGGTACCTTGCCGCGGGTGATAGCGAATCTCTGCGGAACGTGAAGTACGTGATAACGCTGGATACTGATACTCACACACCGCTTGGTTCGGCCAGGGAACTTGTGGGTATAATGGCGCATCCGCTGAACAAGGCGGTGTATGACGGCGTAAAAAAAAGAGTGACGGAAGGATACGGTATTCTCCAGCCCCGCATGACCATAAGCATGTCGAGCGCCAACCGTTCATGGTTCGTGAAACTTTTCGGAGGGGAACCGGGCATAGATCCTTATACGCAGATGGTTTCAGACGTTTATCAGGACATGTTCCGCGAAGGTTCTTTCACGGGAAAAGGTATATACGATGTCGACGCGTTCATGGAGTCGATGAACGGTTGTTTCCCAGATAACCTGATATTGAGCCATGACCTTATAGAGGGATGTTACGCCAGGTCAGGCCTCGTGAACGACGTGCAGTTATTTGAGGAATATCCCTCCAGTTATATCGCTGACATTACCCGGCGCCAGAGGTGGATACGCGGTGACTGGCAGATAGCCGCGTGGCTTTTGCCGCGCGTGCCTTCTTCCGGCAGGGGGTGGATAAAGAACCCGATATCCGCGCTTTCAAAGTGGAAGATATTCGATAATATGCGTAGGAGCCTTGTACCCGCGGCAATGACTGTGCTTTTTGTTTACGGATGGGTTATATCAGGGAGCGCCGTATTCTGGACGTTATTGGGTTTAGGGATCATTTTAGTGCCGCAGGCGGCTATAGCGGCCGCTGGATTTTTTAAAAAGCCAAAAGAAACTTCTTTCGCCTCCCATATAAGAACATCTCTCGCGGGGGCGTTCAGGCAGATCTGTCAGGCGGCTTACCTCATGGTTACATTGCCTTATGACGCTTTTTCAAGTATTGCCGCGGTCATGAAGTCTCTGATCCGCATGCTTGTAACGCGCAGAAAAATGCTGGAATGGGTAACATCAAGTGACATGAAGAGCCTTGCCCGTACGAGTTTCGGTGGTTTTTACGGTTCAATGTGGATAGCGCCTGTCATCGCCGTTTTTGTGACGGCGCTGATAGAAACCCGGAAACCGGAAGTGCTCCCCGTAGCGGCGTTTCTTCTCGTGCCGTGGTTCTTATCTCCCGCTGTCGCCTGGTGGTCCAGCCGGTTGAGACGGAATAGAAGATCGGAACTTTCGTCAGCGCAGAAACTTTTTCTCCGCGCGGTCGCCCGGAGGACGTGGAGGTTCTTCGAACAGTTCGTGGGCCCTGAAAGCAACTGGCTCCCGCCGGACAACTATCAGGAAGCGATGCTGAATGCGGCCATAAAACGCACTTCTCCCACGAATATAGGCATGGCGCTTTTGTCGAACCTCACGGCGCATGATTTTCGTTACTTGTCCGGGTCGCTTCTTCTTTCGAGGACTTCCGGGAGTTTTTATGCCTTGAAAAAACTTGAAAGGTTCAGGGGTAATTTTTATAACTGGTATGACATAATATCTTTAAAACCGCTGAGCCCGCTTTATGTTTCAACTGTGGATAGCGGGAATCTTGCCGTCGCGCTGATTGTACTGAAACAGGGGCTCCTGCAGCTCAAGGGCGCGAAGGTTGTGCCGGATGACCTGATGGATGGTATAGCGGATACCGCGGGAATGCTCGCCGCCGCGTCGGAGGAAAGCAGGAACATTCCATTGGATATAACCGCGGCGGTGAAAGAGATCAGCAAAGAGACTGCCGCGGAAATAAGCGGCCTTGAAGGTATGAAGGCCGCGTTAGCGCGCGTCGCTTCACTGGCCATGAAAATAACTTCTTCGAGTTGGGCCGACAAGGCGGGGGAGGTCAAGTGGTGGGCGGGCGCTATTGAGAGGCAATGTCTTGACTGGATGAATGAAATGGATCTTTTTCTGCCATGGGCAGGGCGCGAGGCGCCCGGGAGTTCATGGATAAACGGTTCGCCGGAGTATGAAGCTCTTCCCGCCGTCCTGCGCTCTGAGGCGCGTACTTCGCCGTCCTTGTCGGAAATGGCCCAGATGGACGCGGCCGGGCTCATGGAACTTACGGGGAAGCCTGCTTCTTTTGACGCGGGAGATGGCCGGACAAGCCTGGACAGGGAGAAATGGGTACGGCGGATGTCAATGTGGATAGATGCCGTGGCCGCGCGCGCGAGGGAAAGGCTGTCTCTGATAGATAGATTGGCGCTTGTCTGTGAAGATCTGGGCGATATGGAATTTGATTTTATTTATGACAAGGCGTATAACCTTTTGAATATCGGGTACAATGTTACAGAGAGACGGCCCGATCAGAGCTGTTATGACCTTTTAGCGTCCGAATCACGGTTGGCAAGTTTTGCCGGGATAGCTCTCGGACGGATCCCTCAGGAACACTGGTTCGCGCTCGGGCGGCTTCTGACGGCATGGCGCGGAGAACCAGCGCTTCTTTCCTGGGGCGGTTCGATGTTCGAATACCTCATGCCGCTTCTTGTAATGCCGACATATGACGATACTCTCCTGGACCGTACCTACAGGTCGGTTATCGCGAAACAGATAGAATATGCCGCGCAGCATGGTGTCCCCTGGGGCATATCGGAATCCGGCTATAATATTACCGACGCGCAGATGAACTACCAGTACCGCGCGTTCGGAGTGCCGGACCTCGGGTTTAAGCGTGGGCTGGCCGATGACCTGGTAATAGCTCCGTACGCGTCGGTTATGGCGCTTATGGTGTGCCCTGCCAAAGCGTGCGCTAACCTTGAACGAATGCGGAACGAAGGGTTCCTCGGTAAATACGGTTTTTATGAAGCGGTGGATTATACGGCCTCACGGGTGCCGCACGGCCAGGCTCCGCCGGCCGTTGTAAAGTCTTTTATGGCGCATCACGAGGGCATGAGTTTTCTTTCCCTCGGGTACGCGCTCAAGGACCGGCTCATGCAGAAAAGGTTTCTGGCGGACCCCATGTTCCGGGCGGCTGAGCTTTTGCTGCAGGAGAGGGTGGCCAAGTCTGCGCCCTTCCATCCGCATTCGACGGAATCTCTTAACGCTTTCAGAACGCCCGGCGAAAGAGAGGCGCTGTTCAGGGTATTTACTACTCCCAATACTCCGATACCCGAAGTGCACCTTCTCTCCAATGGCAGATACACTGTCATGATAACAAATTCCGGCGGCGGATACTCAAAGTGGAAAGACTTATTCCTTACAAGATGGGACGCTGACACTACAAGAGACGATATAGGAGCGTTCTGTTATATAAAGGATACGGCAACGGGAGAAGTATGGTCAGCGGGATACCACCCCGTATGTAAAATGCCCGGGAAATATGAAGCCATTTTTTCCCAGGGCAAGGCCGAGTTCCGGCGCAAGGATAGAGATACGGACACGCACACGCAGATAGCCGTCTCTCCGGAAGACGACATCGAGCTGAGGCGTGTTACCATAACCAACGGGTCTAAGTTCAGAAAAGTCATAGAGCTTACCAGTTACGCGGAAGTGGCTCTCGCGCCGCGGGCCGCTGACGCGGTCCACCCCGCTTTCAGCAAACTTTTCGTACAGACAGAAATAGTGCGCGAAAAACAGGCCATCCTCTGTACCCGCCGCAAAAGGGCTAAGGATGAGCCAATGCCGTATATGTTCCATCTTGTCGCGAACCATGCCCGGGCGGAAGGGGAAGTTTCGTATGAAACGGATCGTTCCCGGTTCATCGGCCGCGGGAAAACACTTTACGGAGCGGAAGCTATGGGCGCTTCGGTAAAAATGAGTAACACGGAAGGCTCAGTGCTTGATCCTGTAGCTTCCGCCCGATGCAGGGTAGTGCTTGAGCCTGACGAAACAGCCACGGTGGATTTTGTGACAGGTATAGCTGATACCAGGGAAAAGGTGATGGAACTTATAGAGAAATACAGGGACCGGAACCTCGCGGACCGTGTATTTGACCTGGCCTGGACGCATGGCCAGGTGGTTCTGCAGCATTTTAACGCTACGGAAGCGGATGCCCAGATCTTCGGGAGGCTTTCAAGTTCGATCATCTACCCCAGCAGCTTGAGGCGCGCCAGTCCGAGTGTAATGATCAAGAACCGGCGCGGACAGTCAGGCCTCTGGGGGTACAGCATATCCGGTGATCTGCCGATAGTACTTGTGAGGATATCCGACCAGGCCAACATAGATCTTGTGCGGCAGATGCTTAACGCGCATTCGTATTGGCGCATGAAAGGGCTGGAGGTTGACCTGATCATCTGGAACGAAGATTATTCAGGATACAGGCAGGAACTGCAGGACAAAATAATGGGCCTGACGTCCTCAGGATCAGAAGCCCATTTTCTCGAAAGGCCCGGAGGTGTGTTTGTGAAGCGCGCGGAACATATTTCCGAAGAGGACAGGATACTCATGCAGGCTGTCGCGCGGATAATAGTCTCAGACGCCAGAGGAACTCTCGCGGAACAAATAGACCGCCGCGGCATTCCGGAATTGAACATTCCCCGCCTTTCGCCGGTCAGGTATATTTCGCGGACGGTGTCACCTCCCAAAGTGAAGGCCAGAAGAGACCTTCTCTTTTTTAACGGTACAGGCGGTTTTACCAATGACGGCCGTGAATATGTCATCACTGTGGCCCGCGGGTTAACTCCGCCGGCGCCGTGGGTGAATGTCATAGCAAACCCGGAGTTCGGGACGGTCATATCGGAAAACGGCGGTTCTTATACCTGGTGTGTTAATTCGGGACAGTTCAGGCTTACACCGTGGTACAACGATCCTGTAACAGACAGGAGCGGAGAAGCCCTGTATATGAGGGATGAGGAAAGCGGCAGGGTTTGGTCACCGACGCCGCTGCCGGCGCAGGGAGAGATGTTTTATGTAGTGCGGCATGGTTTCGGGTATACAGTATTCGAACATTCAGAAGGCGGGATAGAGACAGAATTATGGGTTTACGTCGCGATTGACGCCCCTGTGAAATATTCCGTGCTCAAGATTAAGAACATTTCCGGCAGGGCAAGGAAGCTTTCGGCGGCGGCTTATATCGAACCTGTGCTCGGCGAAACGCGGTCGAAAAATCAGATGCACATTATCAGTGAAATAGATCCTAAGACAGGCGCCTTTTTTATGAGGAACTTTTACAATACCGATTTCGGGGAGTACGTGACTTTTCTTGACGTGAACGAGACTGTAAGGTCATTCACCGGAGACAGGATCGAATTCATCGGGCGTAACGGCAGTGTCTTAGATCCGGAGGCCATGTCGAGGACGCGCCTTTCGAACAGGGTAGGCGCCGGGTTTGACCCGTGCGGCGCGCTTCAGGCGCAGTTCGAGCTTGCTGACGGCGAAGGCAGGGAAGTGGCCTTTATTCTCGGATGCGGGGTGAATACCGATAAAGCGCGTGAACTTGTGAACCGTTATCGCGGTGCCGGCGCGGCTCGAAGGGCTCTCGAGGCCGTATGGGGTTATTGGAATCACACGCTCGGCGCGGTATATGTCGATACACCGGACGCGTCGCTGAACATTCTTTCTAACGGATGGCTTTTGTATCAGACTATCTCGTGCCGCATGTGGGCCCGTGGGGCGTATTACCAGTCCGGCGGCGCTTTCGGATTCAGGGATCAACTGCGGGACGTGATGGCGCTTACGCACGCTGAACCGGCCCTGTGCAGGGAGCAGATACTTCGCGCGGCTTCGAGGCAGTTCAGAGAAGGGGACGTACAGCACTGGTGGCATCCACCGCACGGCGCCGGGGTGCGTACACGTATCTCCGACGACCTTTTGTGGCTGCCGCTTACAGTTTCCGGTTATGTCAAGGCAACGGGTGATACCGGCGTCCTCGATGAAAAGGTGAATTTTCTTAGAGGCAGGCCTGTCAAGCCAGAGGAGGACGCGTATTATGACCGGCCTGTCCTGTCTGAGGAATCCGCTACTCTTTACGAGCATTGTGTGAGGGCGATACGCAGGGGGCTTACTTCGGGTGAGCACGGCCTTCCTCTCATGGGTACGGGGGATTGGAATGACGGGATGAACCTCGTAGGGGCCGGCGGAAAGGGAGAAAGCGTGTGGCTCGCGTTCTTCATGTTCCATGTCCTTAATGAGTTTACGCGGATATCGAGAGAGCGCAAAGACGCGGATCTGGCGCAAATGTGGGAGGAAGAAGCGGCGCGCATAAAAAAGAATATTGAAAAAGAAACATGGGACGGCAAGTGGTACCTGCGCGCTTATTTCGACGACGGTTCGACCCTGGGTTCCGCGTCGGATGAAGAGTGCCAGATAGATTCCATACCTCAAAGCTGGGCTGTGATATCGGCCGCCGGACGCTCTGACCGCGCTCGCGCGGCCATGGAGGAGGTCGACAGTAGACTGGTGGCCCGCGCGGATGAGCTTATTAAGCTTTTTGAACCTCCGTTCGATGGCGCGCGGGTGGAACCCGGATACATAAGAGGTTATGTTCCAGGAGTAAGGGAGAACGGAGGCCAGTATACGCATGCCGCTGTATGGGTGGTGATAGCTTTCGCGATGCTGGG
>JBDRAX010000178.1:0-15482 GCA_043823375.1 Candidatus Omnitrophota bacterium
TCCCCTTTAATCCTATCAAAAAATTCTGTTCTAATCTTTTCCCCGGCAAGGTCTTTATAAAGCTTTAGCTTATCTTCATCTATCGCCTGATACAAACTACCGACTTTTTCTAAAAACCCCGCGTCCGTTATATCCAGTCCCTTCTGCCCAAGCATTTTCTCCCATGCCATTGGAATAGACCCCTCAAGTGTTGTGATCGGTCGGACCTGCAGTATGTAAATTTCTCCGTCCTTTATCGCGAACTCTATATCAACGGGGCTACCGTATACCCATTCCATTTTTACGGCTATATCCGTTAACTTTTTTTCCTGGGCGTGAGTCAGTATTTTTCTCCTGCGCAAAACCTGCGTTTCGAGATAATTTTTACCTGCGATAAGCTTTTCCGCTGTACCGCCCTTTTCATCTTTCACCACGCTCAATAGTTTATAAGCGCCGTTATACCGGATCAATTTTCCCGCGCGGTCAAGTTCATGCCTGTCAGCGTTACCGCCGCTCACTATCCCCTCCCCAAGGCCGTACCCGGGGTTGATAATAACATTATCCCTGTTCTCAGCGTCAGCCGCGTTCCGCGAAAATATTATTCCGGCGCAGTCGGTGTCGATATTTTCCACATCAACCATTTCCTGTACGACAACAGCGTGCCCTATTTCGAAATCCAGCATATTATTACTGAGCCGGTATTTAAGGGCGCGTGTCGTAGCGAATGAAGCGAAATTTTTTATCACATTATCAGTTACCTGCTCCGCGGGAATACTTAAAAACGTGTCTCCCGCTCCGGCAAAAGCCGCGGCCGCGGAGTCTTCCGATATATTCGACGAGCGCACGGCGTATAATTTAGTATTATCCAGGCCTTTATTGTTTTTAAGAGCGAAAACTTTGTTTATTTCGGCTTCGAGCTTTGCCTTAGCGGCAACGTATTTTCTTTTACGCGCGTCATCCAGATCTTCCCCGGAAATCGTCTTACCTGTAAAAATATTTTTTATGGCTTCCGTTTTCTCCTCCCATGACATCTCGCCGCTCCCATATCTCAATACTTTCAGGATAGTGTCCGCGAGATCGCAGTCACTTATAAAATCGTTGAACGCCCGAACAGTGAGGACTACGCCCCCGGCCGTTTTAAAATCCATTTTCCCGGAATACGACAGGATACGCGCGAGATTAAAAGCTTTGCCTCCGATATTCCCGGTGAGTTCTTTCTCTATCCCCGCGCCTTTTTCAGTTATAATTTTGTTAATGTCATCAAGATGCGCGACAGGATCCATATTCCCGCGCGCGTAATCTATAGTCGTGAAATTATCCGCGGCCTCTTTGCCGGGCTTTTCCATAGTCTCTTTCGCCTTTTCATCCATGCCGCGTTCATCTTTATCAGGAGGCAGGCCGCCGTTTTCAGGGCTCTGTTTCTTTACATACAGGATACCGTTATCGCCATCCACCGATACCCAGTCCCCTTCTTCGATAACAATGGTTTTCGCGATCACGCCGGCGTAGGCCGTGAAACCTTTTCCGATGTCTATCATTTTCGCCTCATCCGCTTCATATGACGTTATTTCCCATGCCGGCTTCCCGTTTTTTCGTATCTCAACCGCGCCGCGCACGATTACAGCGGGTATGCCTTTTTCGCGCGTCACGATCCCTGCATGAGCGTTGGCGCTTCCGCCATTAGGCGCGATCGCCGCGTATTCATCGAGATACGCCGTATCTTCCGGAGTAGTGTGCGTGGTCAGAAGAACGCGTTTCTCGGGAAAATGGGTTTTCTTCTGAAAAGTCGCCTTCCAGAAAAGTGATTTACCACTCGATATCTTTTCGCCCTTCAGCGTTGTTATTTCCCGCGCGGCCATACCTGTATCCCATTTTTTGTCCAAAAACGCGAGCCCGTTTAAAAGTTCAGTATCCCGCGGATCTTCCAGCCGCAGTTTATAAGAGAGATGCCCCATTTTTTCAAGAAAATCATCCAGCGATATATCAATAAATCTTCCATCATCGGTTTTCACCGAAATTTTTCCAAATAAAATCCTCCCCTCGCTGTCACGCATTACAGCGGCAATAAAAGTCTCACCCTCCGGGGACTTTATCACCCCGCTCTGTACAAGAGTGCCTCCAATTATGCCAATGGCATCAAAAAGCATTGCTCCCTGAATAGAACCTATAGCTTCGCCCGTTTTATAGAGTAAAGCCGCATTCTTCATCTCTACATCAGTCGGTGAAGCCGGGGTACGAGGAAGGTTATTAATAAAATCCTGAAAAGGATTAAAATTCGCGTCATTTCGCGACAACCTGCCATTTTCTAATTTTATCATCCCTCTTTCGAATTTCTGTTCAATCGGACTATTTACATACCGGTCTATCACAGCCTGCGTAAGCGCTAATTCAGAAGGAATCGGTAATAACCCCAGTTCTTCCAACCGAAAGTTTATACTTTTTTTCATTTCATCCGGCAACATAACAGAATAAAATCTATACTCGGGTGTCATATGTATTTTCTGATTATCAAGAAAGGATTGGGTGGCGGACTTTGCTATCTCATCATATGACAGATCAGGGTTCTCCTTCAATTCTCTTGAAAATGCCAGATTCATATGAGTCGTATAAAAAACGAGGTTAATAACTTTAGACAACATCTCGGTAATCTGGTGCATATTACGCAGCCCCGTATCCTTATCCAACCTTGCAGAGATAAACAGACTTCCTTCCGGCTGGTCGGTCACCATACCAAACGATTCAAAAACGTTTTTTAAGTATTTAAGCCGGATGTGATTATCAGCGTTCGCCATTGACTCCTGAAAACGGACATTCAGGACGCCTCCATCTTCAGGCGCGTCAAGATTCACATGGATTGCCGCAGTATGAGCACCCAGCGGTATATGCGCGAAAAATTTATTATCGTCAAAAATAAAAGTCCCGCTTGTCTCAGTCTCGGCAAAAGCTTCAGCGTTATTAATAAGAGCCGCCAATGTGCCGGAAGTAATACGTCCATTCTGTATCGCCGGAGTCTCACCGATATCGATCAATTTAATTTGACTGGCCTTTTTGCCGTTCTTCTCATTGGATATATTCAACACTTCCTCAGCGTCACCTTTTTTCGCGATTTCAAAAACAGGATCAAAACTCGCCTGATGAACGAAGTTTATAAAATCATGCAGTGTCTTTATGTTTTCCGTTTTTCCGTTAATCTGATTAAGTTCGGTAATATTATCCACATATTCTTCACGCGTAATCACGTCTTTTTTTAACAGCGCCCGTAACCTGATATTAAATTCGCGCCATTTCATTTGAGCGGTCAGCATGTTATGACGCATCTTCACGTCTTTTGACAATAAGACAATATCCTTATACGCGGTAAACATTTTATTTACCTGTTCTACCATTGCCTCAACGACCTTCTTATCCAAACGGTTGACATTATTTCCCATAATTTCAAGTGCCCTGAAATTAGCCTCAATTAATCTGGCATGTTCTCTGATACCCCGTTGTACATCCTGTCTATTCAGTTTTTGGACCGGCAAAGTGGATTGTTTTTCCGCCGCGCTTTTTGACAATGTAAAACTCGCAGGAATAATAGCTTCAAGCGTTTTCTCAGGCAAAAAAGCATCGACTACACCGTCAACGATAAAAATTTCATTGATCCGCTTCAATTTTAATGACCTCGGATCTTTCACGCTATCTCCCGAAACAGTCTGTTTTGAAACAGGAAGACGCGGTAATACGTATGGCTTTTCGTTCGCCGCGGAAGCTGTTTTTACTTTCACGGATACATTCGTATTATCTCCAATGCCGATACCGGGCGTTATCTTCTTCGTGGCCGTAAATAACGGGCTTTTTTTGCCGCCCATATCGATTCCCGCCTTTGTTGAAAATGTGACTACACGTTCACACGCCACTGTTCCATCACGTCTCATGGAAAAAGCAAATGTTTTCAGATCATGCCGTAGAAAGTACGGTTCCGGTTTCGTTGAAATATGTTCGTAAATTTCAACGGCTTTTTGAAACCTCTTTACACGTTCCTCTCCTCCGGCCATAACCCCGAGTTCATTCAGCAGGCTATAGATCTGCAGAGACGATTCGGACGTCTTTATAAACTCGCTTATTTCGTCCTCCCCTCCGGAAAGAAGCCTGAAATACGGACTCGCATAGCCTTTTTCATTGGTAAACGCCGGCATTATGGATATATAGGAAACGCCCTGTTTTCTGAAAAGCTCACACAGGTTTTCCGTGTGGAAACCTCCGGTTACAAGCGCCGCGGCTCCTGTCCTCCGGCGGCCTGACCGCGGCTCCTGCCCTGAATACTTCATATTCCGCGTGAACGCGTTGTCGCGTTCAAGGGAAAGATCGAAAAAATCCTCAAGGCCTGTCCTCATCCCGTCCAGTTCGTATACTTTTTCACTGGGCTCAAACGTCGCGTCATTTTTCTTTATAAACACGGTAAAATCCCGGGCATCAAAACTGCTTCGGTTCTTTTTATAATAACTGTACTCTTCCCTTGTAAGTTTAAAATCGAACATATTTATCAGGATATATATGTTTTTCGATAGATAGATCAGCTCTCTCTGCTCCTCATTTTCGCACATCCCGTATTTCAGCGCGCTGTCCAGCTCCGCCAGCTCATTCACCACAAGAAACTTATCTATCGAATGATACATCCCGATATATTCACGGTATTTCACAAGAGCCGGATATTCAGCAATATCAATGTCCGCGTACGACGCTTTGTCGAAAATATACTGATAAAAATCATCTTTAGTAATTTCGTTCGCGCGCGATAAACGCGTATAATACGCTAATTCGCGCGTTTCTCTTTTTGAAAAAGATTTCCTCAACTCTTCGACAAGGCTGTCCCTTTCCCTGTTAGCCTGTTTGAAATCGATTTCAGATTCGACGGAAATAATGTTATTCAGCAGCATGATATTCGGATAAGCGGATAGATCAACCCCTCGTTCTACCCCCTTTTTTATGAGCGTCCCGACATAGTCTTTTAAAGGAATTTTTTCTTCCCGGTAAAGAGCCTGATCCCGGTCAAGCTCATGAAGAGCGGGTGAGTAAACACGCGCCTTAAGCTTATTGATCTCGTCTTTCAGCCTGTCAAGATCCTCCAGCGCCGCGTGCCTTTCAGGGTACGCTTTCTTGAAAACATCAAAATTCCTGAGATAAAGCCCCGGGTCCTCAATCCCCCACAACTCAATTTTTTCATCATTATTAACCGCGAAAAATTCGGCGCCGTTCAATTCACCGCTTTTCACAAAATGATCCGCGACCTTTTCCCTGACGTTTTTGTCCACGATTGACGTAAAAACCGATGTATCATACCCTCCGCTCCCGCCTTCGAGGTTAACGACTTTTATCCCGTAAACCGTATTGAGGTATTCGATTATACGCGCGATTTTACGCTGTGCAGGATAGTTGCAGTGCGCGTCCTGTATGTGCACGATCAGCCTGCTTTCCTCTCCCGCGTCATAAAAAGATTTTATTGAACCAAGATCAGCCGGCAGATAAAACGAGGAGACATCAATATCCTTACTCCCGGATAAGAGGCCCTCTGAAGTATCCGCCGGTATGTCACCGGGTAAAGAAAACGAATCATATGTCAGGAAATCCGCCAGAGAAGCGTTAAAGATAAAAAGACAGATAACAAGCCATTTTGCTATCAGGCGAAATATACCTTTGTCAGCAGATCTCACTGATATTTTGTTACCTGAAAAATTCATACACCCACTCCTCACTTTTTAAATCACATTAAAAAGTTTATATGAAATATATTCCCACAATGAAAGTATATCATTAAAAAATACTATTAAAAAATAATACTTTTAACTTTTTCATAATTAACGAATATAAAAAAAATACCTTCCCTCTCATGTGATTTATGTTTTCAAAATTGCTGAGTGGCTGAAATGAGGAGATAGCCTCACTTTTTTCACGACAAAAATGAGGCTATCCGATGATATTGTGTTTATCTCCTTTTACAGAGCACAAAATGTCAAGGTAGTTCATATCCTGCGTCTTGTACCTGAGATATTCTTCCTCGGCTTTAGACGGTTTTACCCTTAGGCAAAAAATCTGTTGCGCGGATGTACATACCTCGCTTGTAAACGCGAGTAATTCCATTGACTGATTCATTCATATCACCTCCTTCAAATTTTAAACTTTTTATATTCTTATCGACTGCATACACAGAGTGTTATTATACAGGAGTTTGAAACGAAATCAAGCAATAAAATGTAACTATTTTTTATTTTACAAAGAGGGCGATCACTTTTAGAAATTTTGATTAAGCGGAAGTAACATATTCATATTGAAGACGGTTCAGCTCCGGCCAGTAATTAACATCAAAAAGTTCTGCCGGGATCGATATTTTAAGCGTATAAGCAAGCCTTTCCGGGTCAGTAAGTATTTCCGGGCAGCGGATATGCGTAAGGTCTTCATAAAAACAGGCGGCATCTTTCCATTCGCGGTTAAGTATACTTCGGGCAAAACCTATAATGCCTTCCATGTTAACAAAGCAGTCTTCACGCTCCTTACTGACCAGGAAGCGGAACAGGCCTTTCCCTATGGTCTTGAGATCCCGGGCATTTTTTAAGAATATAACAGTATTATCAATTGTACATCCCTCGCTCTCCAGATACCGCAGAATACCGGAATTATCCAGAAAAATAATTTTTTCCGACACAAGGCCTCCCTTTGAAAAGGACTCTATCCGCTCAGCCGCTTCTTTCTGAAAATCCGATATAATACTCGTGTCAATAATAATATGCGTAACTTTGCCGGCTGTACGGGCAGTATTGACTTGTTCTATCAAATGATGAACGCGTGTAAGCTGGGGGAAAAAGGGCAATTTCCTCAAATCCGGCGTTATTTCATCGTTTAAATGACGATCCCGTGAATACAAATGTTTCGTTTTTTTTATGCCCCCTTTTGTCTTTGGAAAACCGGCAGGATAAAAGCCCTGAGAGCTCTTCCATCCGGGGTCAAACAGCCGGCGGGATAAAATATATTCATAAATGGAAATTTTACGCGAGACGAAATATTTTTTTCCGGGGGTTCTACTGTAGATATTATCTTTCGGTCCGCACCTCATCCACTTCATGAGTTCCCAGTTTATTTCCCCCTTATCATTTACCGGGAAGATCGGTATAGTAAATAAATTCAGGCCTTCATAATAGATCCTTCCAAAAAGCTTTCCGCTCCGCCGCTCAAAATTATGCGGATAAAAAATTTTAGCGGCCCAAAATATCAGCTTCCGGAGTTTTTGTTTAGGGGTGCCTTTTTCGTTTGAAAGTGCCATAGTGATGTTTTCCACAGCTTTTTTCCCGTCAAGCCCTGCGATGATATGCGCCTCGACGATCTTACTTTTAACTTCGGCAAGACTCATGGCAAAATGCGCCGTGAGACGAAAAGCGGCTCGTTTTTTTTCGTTTTTTCCGGAAATAACCGGGGGCGTTCCGGAAAAAAGGCCATGGACGCGGAAAAATTCTTCAAATTCCATCCCTCGTATCCGGCCCTCAAACAGGCTATCACTTATACCGTATTTTTTAAGAGCCCTTTTCGCGATATGTATTTCCCTGTTTGAAAGTCCAAGCTTTTCGCGTGCCGAATTTTCCCGAAAAGAGTTTCTAAGGTACTCCCTGATAACATTTTCGATCCGGTCCATGTCTTCCCGTGTTGTATCCGGCATATCCGCGATACTGTGGATCATCGAGAAATACGCGTTAGTCCTGAAAATATCCCCGAAAGGGCCGATTTTGTCCTCGTCAGGATCATAAATAACGAGGTTTACGTCAGTTTTAACGGCGGTTGTAATATATCCATGCCTGTTTAGAAAAGCCTTATAAAAGATCCTGTCCTGAAGTATCTGCGTTACTTCATCCGGCGCGTGGCCGACCTCATGGAAGACCATCTCCGCCGCCATCCACAACGCGCCTATTTCTTCGATAAACGTTTCTTTTGTAGGGATTATCCTGTGGAAATTCCATCTATCAAAAATAAACCGCAGGATCGAATCATTAAAAACGATCACTTCTCTGTGTTTCCGTCCGCCCTCATGTTCTGTAAATAAAAAATAGTTCGCTGAATTCGCTTTAAGGCCATGCGCGGATTCGATCCATATCCGTCTATTCCCGATGCTTTTCACCTTAGCATCCCATAAATCGCTGCCTTTTTTTACGATATCTACGTCCATGCCGTGAATATTTGTTCCTGCCTGCATCTCCATAGTCATCACAGTAAGTACCTGTTCCAGCATTTCCGCTATGCTATCGGTCCGCGGCGAATGTTCCCCCTCTACCCCGCATGTTAGACAGCCGTCTTTCATTTCCAGATAAAGCCCCTTAAAATCAGCCGCGATATCAAGCAGTGAATAATTAAGAAGAGGGCCGTAACTTATCATTGATAAGGGATTTCCTGCCTCTTTTTCTTTTTCCGTCCCTTGCGTGCCGTCGGGAAGAACATCAAAATACTGAACAAGAAATTCCTCCGTTAAACAGAAAAGATCCGGGGCTATTCCGTCGGATATTCTTCCATTATCTTCGTCAATCGCGAACAAGCGGCGAGGAACAACACGCACTCCGCGTCCGCCTTTTATTTTAATAATAAGCATATCCCCTTTTATATTTATAAATTTTTTTTCAAGGAAGGATTTATAACGAAAGCCTTCCCAGAACGGCAGAGAATCAAGATGTGTAGAAAGGGCAGGAAAACGAGCGTTTTTTTCTATAACATCACGGTAAAGATAAATAGCAAATTCCAAAAAATTAATGTCAGAAATGAGCTTTTGCCCGGACATCCTGTCGTCGTCAGTCATCGGGTTACAGGCGGAAACAATATCTGGTGAAAGCGCGCATGGCGCGGCGAATATTGCACGCGCGAACGGAATTTCCGAAAAAAAACTAATTACTAACACCGCGGCGAATGTCAGGACCCGTTTGAGCATCTTCCCCCCTTTTTTTTAATTATTCCACGAATCAAAGCGAAGGAAAATTTTTTTTAGTGCTGTAATATAAAAAAAAAGCCAAAGGTAATTGCGGAGTTCTCTAATATCAAGTAGTTTTATTCAGGAAAGCTTATTGAAAAACTTAAAAAAATGCCACCCATTTGTCAGGATCTGAATCCTCATAATCCTTATACGCCAAATGGATGGCATTCCCTGTTCGTACACAGATGATACGGTTTTGTTATTCCTTTTGCCCGGTAATTGTTTTACCGGTATTTACCGCGGCATCCTTTACTGTCTCTCCTGTTTTTTCGACAGGCTCAGTAACGATCTTATCCGGACTGCCTTTACCTGTCATGGTGTTCCCAAGAGCTTGAATGGGACTTAGTGCTACTTCACCTGTACCTTTAGCTGCCTCTCCCACCGTTTTAACAGTGCCGGTTACCACATTTCCTGTGTATTCAACCGGATTCTTGTTTTCAGCTAAAGCTGTTACAGGTGAAATAGCTACGCACACCACCGCGCATAGAAAAATAATTATGATTGCCTTCATTTCACCCTCCCTTCTGTTTTCTTTCTTTCCATTCTCTCATCTTGCACAATTCAAGCATATACTGTTTTCAGGTAATATGCAAATTTTTGACTAAAAAAAATCCCGGCTACTTTTTAATCTGCCAGATGCCGTTTTCCCCCTCAACAGGTGTCCCCTGAGGCGCGTCTTTTTGCAGACGCGCGGCATATACCGCCTGAACATCCTGTAGCGAAGTCCCGTTTTTCGCCGCGATGCCTTTGTAAATGATCATACGATCATTATTTTCATCCTTAACGATTTTTTCCGCTGAAGCATCAGTACTTTTCCGGACAACAACCATCCCGGAGTTATTTTCGCCCGCTACCCCGGACTGCATTAAAGCGAATAACGAAGAATACCTGGCTCTACGCCGTAAAGCGGCATCCTCCAGGCCGGAAGGCAAATCCCCGGCATAAGCTGTATTTACCATCGAATCAAAGAAGCTTACGATAAGGGAAGCGGGAGCGGCCTGCCCCGTACCGCCGGTAACAATACTTTCAATCGCGTTAATATCGTCCTGCACATGCTGGTAAACATCAAGGCGCATAGTAACATCCACCTTTATAGGCTCTTTGGGAGCCTGCACCTTTAACGACATACAGCCTACCATAAAAAATAAAATTAAGATCATGAACGGTTTCAAATGTTTCATAATATCCTCTCCCTTTATCCTGCTCACATTTTCGACTCGCCGCTTTTAACCCCGGGAATGCCGTACCCCGGCCCAGCGGCCAGCATATCATGCAGTATAACATTAAAATCGCGTTTTCCCGCGTCTCCCTCCAGCGCGATATCAAACCCCAGATCTGCCCCATCGAGAAAGATCCTCATTATTCCGCTATTATACTTGTAATATTTAAAATTCTCCACCAATATATTTACAGGCTGGCCAGTTTTGTTTGCCATAGCTTCAAGAAAACCTGTATCTTTAATTACCAGTACGCCCCCGGGAACATCCGTAAAAAAATTTCCCTGTATGTCCGTAATTAGATAGTTACTGCCTTTAACCGACAGGTCACCTTTAACTTTCCCTGTCATATCAACTTTTTTTTCGAGTTTAAAATCGTTTATCAAAGCCTTCAGGTCGAGTCCTTCGCAATACACCCTGCCGTAAAAATCTCCATTATTATCGAACGCTATTTCTCCATTACCCCTGATATCTCCGTTAAAAACACTCGCGGATAAATCTGTAGCGGACAAAACGGGGCCTTTCGCGGTCAGAGCCGCCGATATATCCGTAATTACAATGTCTCCATATCCGGCTTTTTTTATCGATAGAACGGCTCCCCGCCCGGAAGGGTCCCCTTCAACGCGGCAGGATTCAAAAAAAACATTCCGGAACTTCAGATCATTTATGTCGGAGTTTATAAAACTGATATTTTTGGTCTCAGGAGAAAAAATAACTGAAAACCTTCCCTGAAGGACCAAATCGCGTGTCTTGACTGTTATATCAAGTTCCGATACTTCAGCCTCAATAACACGGAAATACCCGGAAGATCTCCCACGGGATGTTTCAGTAAGTTCAATAGAATGAACACGCCGGAAATCAGCTTCGGCTTTTACGCCGCTCACCTCAACCCGCGCGAAGCGGCCTTTTGCCAGGGAAAAAAGATCATAGGTGATTTTTATCCGGTTAACCGAAGCCCTGTATATCCCGCCTTTCTGGACATCAATGCCTGTAAAAACAACAGACCGAGCGGGTCTGAACACACAGTTGCCGATAGAAACAGTACTTCCCGGAAATAGTTTTCTGAGCTGTATCTCCGCGGCTGAACTGATTATCTCGGAAGAAAACAGCGTAAAAATAGTTATAGCCGCTGTCAGCAGGATAAAAACTATTACAAAAAAAATACATGATTTTTTTTTATGCATACATGGGATCAGCCCAATTTGCCCTTTCGATACGCGAGTAAAAAGGCGCTGACTACGATTGGATCGAACTGTGTTCCGGAATTGTCCCTGATTATCTGTACGGCGATCTCAGCCATTTTTTTCTGTCTGTACGGCCGGTCACTTGTGATCGCGTCAAAGGTATCGGCAACGGATATAATACGCGCTATAAACGGTATTTCATCACCTTTCAGGCCGTCAGGATACCCGGACCCGTCGAACCGTTCATGGTGCGCCCTTACTTCCCTGGCTATATCGCCAAGCTCCCTTATTGGATAAAGTATGGCGGCTCCCGTAACTGAATGCTCCTTGACCTTTTCATATTCATCTTTTGTCAACTGACAATTTTTGTTAAGGATGCTGTCCGGCACGCCTATCTTTCCGACATCGTGCAGCAACCCGGCGATGTGTAAAGTTTCCCTGAAATTCTTGTATGCCTTAGACTCCGGGAGATCTTCTAATTCTTCGGCTATGCTCAAAGCGTATCTCGTTACCCGTTCCGTGTGCCCGTGCGTATACGGGTCTCTCGCGTCAATCGCGGCGGCAAGAGAAATAGAAGTATGTATAAAAATACGGTGCTCTCTCTCATACAGTTTATGGATCTCGAAAATTTTTTCCTGAAGGTCCTGTATCAACTGCGCGTTCGCAAGAGCCATGGCGACATCATTCGCGAGCGTCGTGAAAAAACCTGTCTCCTGCCTGGTGAATTTGATATTCGAAAGCTTTTTCCCAAGAACAAAAATGCCCCGCAGCCCTTTTTTGTAATAAATGGGTACGCAAAGTGACGCTTTTAAAAGTTCCATCTGTTTTATTGAAAGTTCTATGAGAGAAAACAATTCCGAATTCTGCTTGATCGTTTCATCACGGTGCAGAACATCCAGAAGCGCCTTATACTCGATCGTTCCTGATTCAGAGATCCTGTAATTGTGCTTCTCGTTAAAAAGCCGTATGAGCGGGTTGTCAAATGTAAGGCGTATGAACCCAACAGGTATTTTTGTGCCTTCCGCGCCTTTGCTGTCTATAAGGAAAAAATTGTTTTTATCCGGCCGGTACATCAGCATCGCGGCATGAGTTACCTTGACCTGTTCGTCGATTATCCGGATTATCATTTTGATAAGACGCTCAGGCTTTTTAAGGCGGATCATCGTGCGGGAAGCGTTCTCAAGGAAAAACTGGTAATCTAATTCAGGTTCCTGGCGTTTCTGGGTACCGTCAGTATTCATGGGAATAAGAGCGCCGTTACAGCTCTTCATTTTCTCCACGATCCAGTCCTGTAATTTCAGCCAGTTATCCTCGTACGACATTTCACCTTCTGCCAGTGTTAAACTGTTTTGACGACAATAATGAGTAAGTTTACCTGAAAAAGGCCGAGACTGCAAATTATCCGGACATTTTTATCTGTTCCGCGATCGTAAGGACGGTCCGCTCAAGTTGTTCGAGCAATAAAGGTTTGGTAATATATTCAACTGCCCCGTATTGCTTGCTCTCCTCGGCTTTTTCGCTGTCAGCAAGAGCTGTTACGACAATAACTTTGATCCCCTTATCGATTTTTCTGATATGCTTGAGCGTTTCCATGCCGTCCATTACAGGCATCTTCATATCCAGTAGTACAATATGCGGTTTTTTCTCATGTATTTTGTCAAGAGCGTCCTTACCGTCAAACGCCACGGTAACCTCGAAATTCCGTTCTTTAAAAAAACTCTTTACAAAATCACATATATCTATTTCATCATCAACAACCAGCAATCTCAACATGACAGTTCCTCCTGGCTAATTGCCTTGTTAACTAAATTTTCAAGTTCTTTCAGACTGCGAATGGGTTTTTCAAGGAATGCATACGCTCCTTCACGCAGTAATCTTTCTTTCAAATTATCAGGATCGGTAAAAGCCGTAATAAAAATAATTTTCACCTTTTTATCTTTGCGCCGTATTTTTTTAAAAGCTTCGAAACCATCCATCTCCGGCATGCGTATATCAAGCAGGATAATATGCGGTTTCCGTGAATCCACCATTTCGAGCGCTTCCTGCCCGTCATACGCCGCCTCAACCTCAAAACCTCGCTCAACAAAAAAATCGCGTATAAAACTGCAGATCCCGTCTTCGTCATCAACTACAAGTATCCTGCGCACTTTCTCCCCCCTGTTCCGTCAAACGCCCCGCCGCTTCATTCACAAGCCTTTCAAGAGATTTAAGGCTGGCTATGGGTTTTTCGACAAAAGAATACGCCCCTTGCCGCAAAATTTTCTGCTTCGTCCTGCCTGAATCCGTATACGCGGTTATAAAAATAATCTTAATATTGGGATCCTTTTTTTTAATTTCCGACATTATTTCCACACCGTCAAGGCCGATCATTTTCATATCAAGCAGGACAACATCATATTTTTTCATGCCCATCAGGGCCAGCCCCTCGTCGCCGTTGCCGGCAACATCTATTTCATAGCCCCGGGGTTCAAAATATTCCTTTATGAATTCCGTAAAGTACGGCTCATCATCAATTGATAAGATTCTTGGTTTTTCCATTTCCTGCCGTTCTTAATGAATCATGCCTGATTTCACTTATTTAAACATAAAAACCTGAATTTTCATATTTCACGATCCGCATAAACGGATGTATAGACAGTTTTTTATGCCCCTGCCAGACATGGCACTGATCATTATTTGACATAGCTACATTAAATCCTTTGCTATCTTATACTCTAAAGGTATTAAAAACAAGATGAAACGTCGTGCCTTTTCCCTCTTCACTTGTAACAAAAATCTGGCCGTTGTTACGCTCAACGATCTGTTTAACTATAAATAGCCCCAATCCTGTCCCCTCACTGGGGATCTTTGTCGTAAAAAACGGATTAAATACCTGTGTAATATTAGCTTTACTGATCCCGACTCCCGTATCGCTTATATCGATATACACTTTCCCTTCCGCCGCTCTAGAGGTTATTTTTATTTCGCCTTTACCGTGAATGGCCTGCGCGGCATTACGGATAATATTGAAAAAAATTTCCTGCAGCTGTTTTGGATCCGCGGAAATTCCGGGCAGTGTTCCGTCGAACTCTTTTTTAATTTCAATTTTATCAAGACGAAGGTCATGTTCCACGAGGGCAATAACATTATCCAGCTCTTTGCCCGCGTTCACGCCATCCATGATTTCCCCCGATGCCGGTTTCGCGAACGAAGAAAGTTTTCTCGTGATCGCTGTAGCACGGTCGATTTCATTTACGACTTTCTCCATTATTTCCTGAGCTTTTTCCAGCATCCCTTCCGGGCTAAGATCTTTATAATGCCCTTCCCTGTAGTTCAATAAAAACATCTCGCACTGCCCGCGCACGATACCGAGAGGATTACATATCTCATGATTGATCCCGGCGGAAAGCGTGCCTATGACAGCCATTTTTTCCGTCTGGGCTGCCTGGGACTGGGCTTTTGAAAGGTTTTCAACGAGCTGCGCGTTTGTAACGGCGATGGAAAGCGTACGGGAAAGAGGCAAAAGAATGTCTATGTCATCCGGGGTAAAATCCTCTTCATTGTTTTTCTTCCCGAGGGTTAAAAAGCCGAGAAGTTTTTTATCCGATACCAGAGGTATGACCAGCCCCGCGCGCAACACGTTTAATGTATCATCCATGCCCCGAAAGCCTTTCTGCGGCTCATCGAATTCATCCCAGAGAAGGAATTCGCGATTCTGCCGGAAATACCGGATAAGCGGATCTCCTCCACTGACAGGGCCGATCTCGCAATTACCGCCGTTATACGCCGAAAGCTGGAACGTATCGCTTTCATCATCGTACAAAAGAATACCGGCATTTCCCAGATGAATGATCGCGCTAAGCTTTTTAACCGTCAGATTTAAAAGTTTATCAAGTTCCAGTACGGAAAGGACTTCCTCGGAAAAAGTCTTAAGTAGGTCCTTATAGTCATATTTTTTCCGGAACAGAAATTTATCGGTAAGTACGCGCAAAAAGTCTTCAAGGGGGCGCAGAATAAGCACGATCATGAAAATAGACGGCAGCAGAACTATCCAGCGTTTTGAATCGAACCCGTCAAAAAAAAGAGAGCCGAGGCATGTAAAGAACGCGATTATGGAATACGACGCGGCAAAAAGCCCCG
>JBDRAX010000179.1:0-2811 GCA_043823375.1 Candidatus Omnitrophota bacterium
AATCTGCATAGTCGGACGGCCTAATGCCGGAAAATCTTCGTTGTTTAATTATCTTTTAGGTGAAAGGCGGGCTGTTGTCGTTGAACACTCCGGGACGACGCGTGACAGGGTTGAAGCTCTGATGAACATACAAGGGCAACATATGAAACTGGTCGATACCGGAGGGTATCTCACGGATAATGCCGATATTTTTTCCGGGGAGATAAAAGAACAGATATATCTGGCTATGGAAGAAGCGTCAGTTATACTCTTTGTGGTAGACACGATCGCTGGTGTCTCGCCGGCGGATACGGAAGTGGCTTTACTTCTTCGGAAGTCCGGTAAGGCGGTAATACTGGTCGCGAACAAAACGGATAATGAAAAACTTAGAGGGCATGCCGCAGAATTCTATCAATTGGGTTTTGGGGATCCGATGGCAGTATCCTGCGTTCACAGCAGGGGAGTGCAGGGGCTGAAAAAACATATTTTCGAATCAGTCATGGAAGAAGACGCCGAAATAATCCCGCAAAGTGACCGGAAAATACTGCGCATAGCGATTGTAGGCAGGCCGAATGTCGGGAAATCTTCTTTTGTGACTAATATCCTCGACAGAAAACGAGTTATAGTAAGCGATATTCCCGGTACAACGAGAGATACGATAGATACTCATTTCATGTTCGAAGGTGACGACTATATCCTTATCGATACCGCCGGGATACGGCACAGGCGCAAAATAAAAATGCCGGTGGACACTTACAGCATTATGCGTTCGAAAGAGGCGATACAGAGGGCTGACGTCGCGATACTGGTTTTAGACGCTGCTGACGGGATCACGAAAGACGACATCGATATATTGCGCTTTATAGAAGAAAATGGCAAGGCATGCCTGATCGTTGTTAATAAATGGGATTTATCCGGGGCCGCTGAAGATGTGTCGAGGGAAGAATATGAGAAACACCTGGTATATTCATCAAATAATCTGGGCAGGTTCCCGATATTATTCGTATCGTCGAAAACAGGTAAAGATGTCATGAAAGCGCTATCCATAGCCAAGATACTGGATTCGAATCTTGATATTAACGTATCTACGCCGTCACTTAATAATATATTTTCAAAAAAAGATCCGTCCAGAGTTCCCATACCGAGAAAAAAGAAACGGCCTAATTTTTTTTATATCGTGCAGAGTAAACACAGGCCCGTGGAGTTTAAATATTTTGTGAACGATCCCGGAGCCGTGCTGTCCGCTCATATGAGTTTTATAGAGAACCAGCTGCGCGGGAATTTGCCGTTAAAAGGCATCCCGATAAAAATTCTAATAAGAAAATCTCAAAAGAGGGAAAAATGATCTATATCGCGCTTTGCATGATCGCATCGTATTTACTTGGGTCTGTGCCTACCGGATACCTTTTCGCGAAAATACTCAGGGGAATAGACATAAGAGACTTTGGAAGCGGAAATGTGGGGGCTACCAATGTTTTTCGAACGGTGGGGAAGGTTCCGGGGATCATTGTTTTTGTGCTTGATTTCATGAAGGGATTTGTTGCCGCGGTATTTATCCCCGTGTTTTTTAAAAATTTGTTTTTCCCTTATGAAAATGTCGGCGCGTATATTGGTATTTTATCGGGAACTGCGGCGATCGCGGGGCATATCTGGACAGTATTTTTGAATTTTAAAGGTGGAAAAGGCGTTGCTACGACTGCCGGAGTCGTTGCAGGGCTTTCACCGCTTGTTGTAATTGTCTGTTTTTGCTTGTGGTTTTTTGTAATGTCAGTCTGGAAGTATGTTTCACTTGCCTCAATTGCTGCCGCCGTCGCTTTGCCTGTTGTCGCGGTTATCGCGGGAAAGGATTTTTATTTTATTGTTTTCTGCTGTGTTTTATGTCTTCTCGGAGCCTATTCCCACAGGTCGAATATCAAAAGGCTGCTGTCCGGAAACGAAGCAAAAATCGTTAAGAGTTCAAAAATCCAGAAAAATTGATTGAAATTTCCCACCTACGGTGTATACTATATTTAGGTTAAGATTTCTGAAAGGGATTTTTGCGCGAGACAATTAAAAACATTTAAAAAGATAACCGGAAGCCGTGAAATCATGAAGCAACTATTTTACAAAAGTATAACCGGTAACAATCCCAGGAAACGTGAAGTTTCTTATGAGGAGATTTCTATGCGGACGGAATCATTTATATCGAAAAAATGGTGTTGCAAATATTTCATAAAAGAAAGGTATGTTTCAAGTAATATTAATGAGCTCAGACAATGGATAAACATAAAAAAACGGCGGGGAATAAAGAAAAACTGCCATATTCTGCGTGAGTTCGATACAAAGACTGGGGTTAATAAAATCGTATGTAAGGTCCTTGGAGATTTATATGTCATATGGGGGCGTACGGCGCTAAATATTGTATATATAAACGAAGTAAAGATCAGGATCGGCGACGAAAAAAACACAGGTAACAATTTTTAGGAGCCGGAATGAATCGCTATAGAATAACGAACGCGGTTGTATTTATCAAAGCCATGCTGATGCTTAACATTATCAGGCTGGAAATGTTCATTCATGAATTCAGTACGAAGAAATAATAATTCCCCAGGCTACACGAAAGTGTAGTCCTACCTCCAGGAGAGGGGGATGGCGTGTTGCTGTCCTCCTCTCTCTTTTCTTGTATTTGAATGTCCGTGTGATGAAAAAAACAAAATGATATATCATTACTTTCCATATAAGCAAAAGGGTACCCTATCTCCTGATTAGAAAGAAGTAAACAAAAAGTCCCCCTGTTGTTATAATGGTTTTGAGAAAAAACACAACTCACCCAAAGGGTGAAAAACAACAGGA
>JBDRAX010000180.1:0-7252 GCA_043823375.1 Candidatus Omnitrophota bacterium
TGCAACAAAAAATATATATTTTTTGTATATTTATCCCTCTATCAAGTATTTTCTTTCAATATTCAAAATTCTCTATATTTCAACACTTATATCAAATCCAACAAAAAAAACCTTAAAAAAGGGATTTTTCTCAAGGTATTATAGCCAGCATTCCTTCATTAAATATTCTTCAGGTAATTGTCAATCTGTTTATGTGTTCCCAAAAGATAAAAAATTAACAGATCTTTTTCCTGCTTGAACAAAATCCTCAGATGTATATCTATCCGGCAATACCCGAAGCCTCCTCTTCTTTTTTCCAGACCTAATCCCTTAGGCGCGGGAGTTACAATATCTTCCAGGCAAGGTATAAGCTTTTCTATTGCTTTGTCGGCCAGGCATTGTTTCTCCTCGGGTAATTTAATATAGGCTTTATCAAAAGATTTAAGAAAGGCTATTTTCATTTTTTCAGCCTTTTTAAATGTTCTCTTATTTCAGATACATCTTTACACTCTGTGGTTTCACCTGATTTCCTCTGCCGGTTTATATCTTCGTTCATTGCTTTTACTTCTTTAGCGCTGAAATCTCTTTCTGAAATATCCACAGGCACCATCACGGAAGTATTCCCCACTACCTGTATTTTTACATAATCTCCTCCATGTATGCCTAATTTTTTGCATATTTCATTTGGCAAAGTAATCTGGTGTTTTGCGTTTACCTGTCTTAACTGAAAACGCTTGCTCATTTTTTCTCCTTCTTTATAGTACGATTTTCCTACTTTAAGAATATCATACTTTCTTGCTATTTGCAACACCTTTACTGCCTTTCCATTCTTTTCGGAATTTATAAAGATATTCGCTGTTTAATAATTCCCCCGAATTGCCTTGCCGCCAGAAGCATTTGCCTTACTGCTGTTTCTGTGATATACAGAGCACAAACACGCATATTCGTAAGTTTTTTAACTGCGGAAGCTGGTTTAATACAAAAATATTTTCTTGCCAAGTTAAGTTTCGGAGATAAGACTTGGCCCCCGTTTCCTTACAATATCTTCCCCTGCCACAACTCCATGAGGAAATCTTTCCAGGGAAATATTTCAATACCGTTATGGATTCTTTTTTCTTTCTCATTACAGACAGTTATCGCTTTTTCAGGAGCATACTCTTCCCTGAACGCGCATAATCCTTTAAGATCACTTTTATCCACACGTCCGGTCCCTTTAATCTCAACGGCAACTTTACCTTTAGCGAGTATAAAGTCGACTTCAAGGCCTGATTTCGTTCTCCAGAAATTTATGTCAAAACCTTTTCCGCTATATGCCTTATACGCGTTCATTTCCATAAGTATAAAATGCTCAAACGCTTTGCCGAATTCTTCTCCCTTTTCTTCCTCCAGACAGCGTTTTGTCAAAAACCCCGCTATCCCCACATCAAAAAGATAATATTTCGGAGCTTTGGTTATAACCTGGCGTGCCTGTTTTTTTTTAAAGGGCTGAATTCGAATAGCGAGTAATGTATCTACAAGTATCTGGTAATATTCTTTTACTGTTTTTGAATCCACACCGCAGTCCCGCGCGATATTGGAATAATTGGTAAGTTCCCCGTGAGAATATCCAAAAGCTTCAAAAAACCTGGAAAAAGCCGAGATATTCCGCGTAAGCCCTTCCGCAAAGATCTCTTCTTTTAAATAATCCTGCACATATGCCTCAAGTGATCTTCGATATTCTTCTCCCTGCAGATAATGCGAGGGTACCATGCCCTGATTCAAAATACGCAGGAGATCATATTTTTTAAGTTCCGCTGTAACAAACGGGAACATCTCATAACGCCATGCCCTTCCTCCTAAAAGATTAGCATGCCCCCTCTTTAACTTTCTGGCGCTTGATCCGCAAAGGATAAAACTCAGCCCTTTGTTTTCAATAAGCCAATGGACTTCATCAAGAACCTGAGGAACTTTCTGCACTTCATCAAGAATTACAGGATGTTTCAATTGCTCTTTTGACTTTGAAAGCAATTGTTCGCGCAGTAACGCGGGGTTTTTAGACATTTCGATAAAAAGGTCTGTCTTCAGAAAATCATAAACTATACTATCCGGGAAACGCGCCTTGAGGTAAGTGCTTTTCCCTGTTTTCCTCGGCCCCCATAAAAAGGCGGATTGTGTTTCAGGCAGATTTATTTCTAATATCCGGTTAATAGTTTTCATTAGGACATTCCTCCGCATTAGTTTAACTATTTTGGAGTATACTCCTTTTTGGACGTTTTGTCAAGGTCACAATATAAAAACGGTCTTCAGGACTGATGTTCACTTTTTGTATACAAATGTGCACTTTTTGTATACAAAAAATCAAATATATTCGGGAGTATTACAGTTCCTCTCCGATGTGTTTACGCTGATACAAGTGTTACGGAAACAATATGATATTCCGGCTTTGCCCATTTGCCGGAAGGCCGGAATGAAAGATCGTACTTGATCACTTTCCGCAGGTCTCCGGAGACAATAGCGGCAATAAGGTCTTTTGATATGTCTTCTTCACCGTCTCCGTAGTGTGTATTCAAAAAGAACCCGAGTGTCCTGTAAACGGCGTTTCCACACGCGAGATCTCCGGCAGTGATCCCGCGGGCAGATAACATCATGGCGTAAAGGTCGAACCTTAAGTCCCGCCTTTCCTCATCGTCTTCAATGCTCTTTAACTCTGTCGTATCCACGCGTAAGATTCTTATCCCGAGCGCTTCGGCCTTCAATTTTTCCAGGGCATCATCTGAAAATTCACAAGGGACTTTGACTATGATCTGTCCGGGAGACACGGGGTTCTTCTTATCGGACATCATCGCGCGTATATGCGCCAGCAGATTATCGATATTAGACGTGTCCGCCGTCTCGACGTTAAATCTGTCTCCGAACCCGGCATGCTTATTGCCGGCAGTATATCCGCGCCTGTCCATATCATACTCTTCGCCGTTCTTATAAAGGCTGTAATCCACCAGTAATGTGTATCTGCCGTCATAGATGTTTGTCGGAATGGACAGGCCGGTCTCTTCCGCGTCCGACTTGATCTTTTCGGTGATCAGCGGCCGGCTGGCGCCTGCGGGGAGTACGGGATCATCCGTAAAGCCATATCCCTTTACCCAGCGGCCGATAAGCAGGAGTAAATCTTCATGTGTTGTCAGCGCCGGGATATACCCGTCAACACGCCTCTTAAAAACATCGCCGGCCTTTACCTCATATTCCAGGTTTTGTCCAACCATGATCGCCACAAAACCCTGTTTATGGAGATACGCCGACGACGAGGGGTGGATGTCCTCCTCTCCAAAAATGTTATTCCCCAGATGCATTATCTCGCCTCTCTCATACCCCTTGTCCGTGACATACTGTTCCAGGCCGGAGTGAACGGCCCCGCAGTGCCATCCGTCGAGGTACCTCCCGATCTCCGGATACTCCTCGGACCAGGCATCCATAATATTTTCGATACGCGGATTTGCCGTTGAAATAACAACCTCAAGCCCGCGGTTTTTCAGCGCTTTAAAAAGAGAAGTGATTTCACTATATCCCGATCCTGAAGAATACATCCATTGGTCAAGCACGCCGTCGATCTCAAATGAAACAAGTTTTACCGGCTTCGCGGGACGGTTACATATGAGCGGAACGGACGGAGGCTCAAACAAGCCCCCGGCTGTCCTTCGCAGTTTGACTTCACCGCCCGCGGCGGAAAGGAATACCGTCTCACCGTCTTCATCCGCCGCGGGCGGCTCAATCGATAATTTATGCATAACGGACCTGAGCGCCTCGCGGTTAGCTTCACTGAGAGGGAAACAATGTTTTTCAAGCGCGCTGAAGAGGTCAAATGATAATCCCAACGAGTCCAGTTTTTCCGTTACCGCGGCTTTAAACTCCGGCCCCGCCGGCTCCGGCCCGATATCCTCGAAAGCGCGCGCGGCCTTATCGAGAACAGTACGGTAATTCTGCAGGTACCGTATAATATCTTTTCTTTCCTTTTCTCCCCGCGCGTATGCCGCGAACTGCCGTAAAACTTCTTTTTCAAAGAGCGTGAGCGCGGCTCCTCTTTTCCTCATAACCTCTTCCCGCAGTTCCCGGTCACGCATACGGCTTGCCATACTGAGCGCTCTCCGGCTCCGTCTTTCCACTTCCGTCTCATCCGTAGTTTTTTTCGCGAGCGGTACAATACCGGAAAATATCCCGCCGCTATGGTGATAGAGAAGCCCGTTTTCATGCCCGTCAATGCTTATTGCCATACCGTCCGGCATCTTACGGCTTCCTATATACCAGCAGTTATCTTCCTCGTGCCGTTTCATGCCCACCACTCCATAAACCGCCGTTATACCTTCTTTCTGCGCCAGTGTTTCGGCGTGCACGGAAATCGTACGCGCCACGATATGAAGGCCCCTGGGCACTTTATTTATCATTTCAGGGCTGACCCTGTCGAGAAAAAGGATTACGCCGTCGATACCTTCCGGCTTCTCGCGCTCATATTTTTCGAGCAGGACGTTCGCGCTCTCCGTATCGCCGGCCACCCAGCCTCGCAGAGCGCCGCCGCTCACGCCGTGGCCGCGTCCTATAAGCTCGATATCATCCGTTTCACCGAATTCCGGATACTCATCACGCACGATATCGTCGTTTGTCTGCGTAAGCCAGATATTCCCCATCTCTACCGTGAACTCGAAATGCTGATTATTCCCGAATATTTCCCTGAGTTTATACGCGTAAATGAGAAGCCTCTGATACAGTTCAGGCTCAAGTTCTTCCAATGTCTGTTCGTTTTCAAACTGTTTTTCCGAGTTGCTCATGAGGATATAGTTCTGTTCCGCGCGGCTCATAAGCTGATCACCGATAGACCGGTATCGGAATTTGCCCTGCAGTACATCCCTCCCGTCGGGGAACGTCCGCAATGCCGCGGCGCCGCTTCCTGAGACGCGGCCATCCTCCGTAGTATTCAGGTTGCCGAAAACGCCTTTTTGCAGAATAACCACTGAGCCCCATTCCTGTGAGATCTTATGGCGGGCGCGGTATTCCCTGGCGTCCCTGCTATCCCATGACCCATATACGGCGTCAATCGCGAGCATCACCTGGTCAATTATATTTTCCGGGATAACCGCCCCTTTTCCGCGCGTCTCAATGATACGTTTGTATTTCCCGCAGACTTCTTTCATTTGTTCAGGGGAAAGCATGTCTTTATCGTATATATTGACCTCTTCGTCAAAAAGTTCCCGCGGGATACCGAATATATTGATAGCGTACGAACGCAGGAATTCCGCGTAAGTATCATACGCGAACCACGCGTCGCCGCTTGACGCGGCAAGAGAAGCGGCTTCGGCGTCATTCATGCCGACATTCGGGATCGTCGCGAGCAGTCCCGGCAGGGTGAAAGCCGAACCGCTCCGGGCATAAAGAAGGAGTTTCAAGTCCGGATATTTCGAATGTTTCCTTATCTCGGCTATTTCGTTTTCTACCTGCTCTCGGAATTCCGGTGATTTAAAAATTTCGGGATGCTTCAAAAGCCCTGCGCTCAGGATCACACCCGGCGGTACCGGCATACCCATTTGAGTCATTTTCACGAGGTTAAGCCCTTTTTTACTCCACTTAGAGAGAAGCTCGTTACGCGGGATAACATCGTTCTGGCCAAAGCGGAAGAACTGATCAGGGATCGGTTCACAGGCCGGAAGCGCCGATGTATCCGGAAGAGCATCGTTCTCCGGAGTAAAGCCTGTCCCCAATATCGCTTCAGTCTGCATAAGGGCGCTGTCAAATACCGGTAATGTCGAATCCTGCACAAGCGTGTCAATAATACTCGTCTCAATGCGTTCTCTTTCTTCATCATTAATATCCCGTGCTGTCCCCATACCCCACGCTTCTTTCACTATCCTTTCCGCGGAACGCGCTATACGCTGCCATTCTTCCGTTAAATCCATGAAATTCATGCGCGGCAGAAAACGCTGCGCGATACAACGCACATCCTCATTCATCTTTCTCGCGATCTTATGCGCTTCCGTCCTGAGCGCCCTCACCAGATCATGTAACTGGGAATATGTAATACCGCCTTCATCCAGTTCCTTCAACAGCTGTTCAAACTCAATGCCTCCAAGGCCATACGCGTGGATAAAGCGCCCCATCGCGGCAAGCGCCGGCACAAGAGCCTTTATATCTCCGGCCGTTTTGCAATTATTGAATATCTCAGGTATTTCAGCCATAATATCACGGCCTGCCAGGTGCATATTATAATCAAGCTCCATGAGCCTGTCCCGCGTCATATCCGTCGAGTAACAGTCTGTGCGGTCCTCTTTATATGTCATAAGATGCTCCCGCGTCATCTGGCGGCATGCCGCCAGATGACGCAGTATTGTCAGCGGATCTCCCTTATCAATCGCCAGGCACAATGCCGTGTGTTCCTCTTTCATGAAATCAAGCTGTCCGATTGACATGTTTTCTCCTTTTATTACAGGGATAACTTTTGCCTCTTCCCCGCCATACTGCTCATCAAGGGCATAATACATGCGTATCATGCCGTATAATTTGTCAGCCTCCCTCGCCGTTTTATCCGTTTTTATTTTCTCTATAGCGGCGATACACGCCTCCTCGCCCACCTTCAGGATATCATCAGGAAATTTACATTCTTCATTTGACACCCTGTATCCCTGTTCATTAAGCTCCGAGATCAAAGCGCTGATCATCCCGCGCATTGTTTTCCTGAAACCTTTATCCAGAGCATTGTTCATATCTTCGATACGTTTTTTCTCCAAACCGGCTAATCCTGACAGATCCGCGCCTTTCCATGATAAAAGGATATCCCGGACATAAGGGAGCAGGTGTTTACCTGGACTGTCATGTACTGATCTGCGAAAATCCGTGAACCAGTCGCTATATCCCCGGGTTCCTCTATTGGATTCATCCATAGCGGCCGCTGAAATAGCGACGCTCCGCGCGGCTTCAGATCTTAACGCCCCGCCGCGGCGGCGTGATTCTTCGATCTTCAACAGATAATAATATATGCTTCCCGCTTCGGGCGTAAGACATCGAACAACCGGGCTGTTTTCTTCGTCTATCACACCCCATCTTGCATGATCTCTCGTTTCATCCTTCCTCTCGCATAAAAACGATAACATAAACAAATAGACAGCGACGAATTCTCTTCTTAATTTTACGTGGCTAAGCATACCAAACAACCTGTCATGAGATATCGAGTTGACATCCATGGACAGCATAATATCGATCGCTTTTTGCGTGGAATTGAGTTCTCCCTCGTTAAAAATCCGCATTATTTTACCTA
>JBDRAX010000181.1:0-9721 GCA_043823375.1 Candidatus Omnitrophota bacterium
ACCGGATACCGCGTATGAGGAAGATTTTACAGTGCCTGAAGGTAAAATCGATATATCCTCTTTATCTGAAAACCAGAAAAAACAGCTCGCGGATAAGTTCCTGAGATTCGAGATAATCCCGGTGTGGAATGAAAACCTGAATACGGAAATGTTCCTTGCTTTACTTAAGCGGGAAAAGGAACTCAAGGACACGGGCAGGGAGATACCTGATACTGAAGCATGGGGCGAGGAAATGGACCCGGGAATAATAGCGGCCACAGCTGAATACGTAAAAAAAAGGCCGGGTTCAACCAGAAAAAGAATTCACATATGTGAGAAAATATTCACCAGATCAGTTATCAACGCGTTTGAAAAAAGCGGGCTTTTTTCTGAAGATGTCATACTGGCATTAAGAAAAACTTTCTTTTTTCGCGGCGCTGAATTTACACATACACTGTATGATTTTGCCGTGATCACAGAAGAAAGAAAAAAAAAATTTTCCGGTTTTGGAAAGGATATAGACAAAGCTTTTGGCATGACATCTGCTGAATTTCGTATTATAATGCGGAAAAAAGAAGAACAGCTCAAATTCGCAAAAGCAGCGGACAAATCCGCTGAAATAGACAAGCTTGCTATCTGGGAAGAGCAGTTCCAACAAGAACTAATTAAAAATAGTATCCCATTCCGAAACGCCTATTATGAAGACTTCCATGACGCGCTTAACGCCCTTCAAAAACTTACGGAAATAGCGTCTGATGTGTATATAAGCGTACTTACTTCCAAAGATGAATACAATATTGACTACCCCCAATTTATAGAAACATTCCTCAATAGTAAATTTCACGCTCACAGCTATACTGGCAGAAACCTCAAAGAGAAAGAAAATGAGTATAACAACTTAGCACTCGAATCATCATCGGCCTTCCGTATAAGCGAATGTTGCGGAGAGTTCTGGCGGGCCTTTGAAAAGGATGATCTTATTCTTGCCTTAACGAATTATAAGAAATTATGTTACGAATCTGAAACTCGCTTCCGCCAAATCATTGATAAATATCTGAAAGAACTTAATAACAAAGGCGATTTCAGAGCCCGTAAATTGCTCCATGAAATCCATATTTTAGAAGAAAAACATACCATCAAAGAATTATCTCCAGATGAGCTAACTGCCGGGCTTCCTTTTTTTGATCTTGATCCTTTTCTCGAACGCGCTGCGAAAAGTATACAGGTCAAAAAACGTAAAGGTAAACCGGGAGACATTACTTTCCCCCATAGTCTCAGGCCCTATGATAAAATAATAACAGCCTTAAATGAGTTGCCTGTTACTATAACCATGAATATAGACTATTCCCTGCTTCCCATCCATGCCGATAAATTGAAAAATGACCTTAAACTATGGGCTTATATTATTCTATATACAGCTTCAAAAACCGATAAAATCTTTTTCCGTTTCAGGAACTGGGAGCGGGAATCAAAACTTGATAATCCTAAGAGAGAAACCCCTGTAGTATTTGGGGAAAGATATATATATACCTTTTATTCTGCCGTACAAAAAGCTTTATTGGAAGCGGGCGAGGAACTAAATCTTGATCCGGAATATGTCAGGAGCTATATAATACAGGAATTCCCCATACCTGTCACGCGAAAGTTAACACCTGTCCCCTTGTCAGAGGAAACGGAAACCGACTCAACCGGAGTCCGGGAAACGCAATATACACAGCCGAAACTTACTGTCTTGGCCTCACACTCACAGGAAAACCTTGAAATCAATATACTCGCACTTAAAACCCTGAACCTTGAAATCTTTAAAGAACTCAAGCAGGACACATCTTACGCTATAATGGAATGTAACCCTGAACCATACGTTGACGAAAATCCGCTCCGCATACACAATTTCACTGACGCAGCCCTGTTCGGCATTCTCCAGGCCGCGTGCGTGTACGCACAGATACAGGACGAGACAGATCCGGAAGCTGAACCAGCCCTTCCGAACACGATCAATGATGTGTTTCCCCTTGTTAAACGCACATTCGAACGTGTACGGCCCGGCGAAATCATAGATAAGGATGTTTTCAACAACATGCTTTTCAACCGGAATCCCGAAGTACGCAAAGAGCTTTATAAGACCTTTTCATTCCCGGACCTTATCAGAGACGCGTGGCATTCGCTCATACATTATTATGATAATGTTTACAGGTTGTGGCGTGACGCGTAAGGTACGGGCGTTCTGTTCGTGGTGAAGGGAGGGCACACAGGTCCGCCCCTACGCGCCGCGGGGTGAGGAGCGGGGATTGGGTGAATAAGATTGGCTTTTCTCGCTGATTCCCGTTACAAGGACCTTGCCGCGGCTCTTATGGCTTTAAAACAGTTTGACATTTGTTCAAAGTCTATTTCTTCGAGTTTCGGCAGGATCATTATGAATTTCTTCTCTTTTATCAACTGGTCGAAATTCTCCTGGGTTACCTCGGGTGAATCCGTTGTTTTGAGGCTGTTCGCCATATTTATGAGAAGAGCCCTGTACGCGTCTTTATATTCACCCTCCCGCATTTTGCTGTAACTGGCAAGCCCTATGCCGAACGCTACAAAACCCACGGGAGACATATAAGTCTCACCGCTCGCGTTTGTTTTTATATCCATAAATTTTTCGCCCAGAAGTTTCGTGAGGCTTGATGTGTCAAAAGACTCGGTTGAGAATATTACCGCCCTCGCCTTTTCATCCCGCATCCTCGGGTCATTAGCTATCGCGTCTTTAAGGTTTTTAAGGCTTTCAGGGTCTTCAGGGTCATATTCTTTTATGTCAAGGCTCTCGCGTATATCTCCGGCATACCTGTCTTTTAAAGTGGCTTTGATCGCCTTCTCGGCTTTACTCGCCTCATTCTGAAGCTGGAAATTAACCGCTATACCGAGAAGCGTGAAGTCATTCAGTCTGTCCGCGCCCTTAAGGACAAGCCTGCCGCCGGCCGCGTTTATCCCTTCGTAATTGATAAAGTCGTCCAACGTCTTAAGTGTTCCCACATTAATTCCGGGGAGTTTTATCCCCCTGTCAGCGAGCTCCGCGCACCGCGCCATGAACAGGCGGCCGTCAGGGTCATTGGCGTGTACCGCGCCGCGGATATCAGTTAAAAGCGCGGTGTTATCCATAAAGCTTTTCATCATCAGAAGGTTGAGCTCTGTAGCGGCGCCTTTAGCGTTATTTTCGCGCGCTTCAAGAGCGCTTATATATCTGTGCGCCGCTTTCTTATCTTCAGCCGGCAATTTATTATCAGCGTATAAAGAGCTTTCCAGGAATTCGTGCCTTGACATCTCGAGAAATCCCTGAGGTTCCGAGACAAGGGCTTTTACGAACTTTTCGTTCCTGCTGTTAACTATCACATTGAGAGTTCCTGTTTCAGTGTCTATAAAAGCCTGCGCGGCGTTTGTCAGGCCATCGGCATCCAGCCTGTCCGAAGCCCTGATCTCAACGGATTTTATTTCTCCGGCGCTTTTCAGCGCTTCACGTAAAGCCGTATACACAGCGGCAAACCCCGGATCGGAGCGCGTTATATCGCTAAAGATCTTGTCATTCCTGTTTACAGCCGATAACTCCCTTATAAGTCCGTTTAATTCTCCCCGCGCGTTTACTTTAGTGAACGCGGCGTTAAGCTCTCGCGTCATAGCGCTATTTTTTTCAGATGAAGCGCTTTCAGAATCAGGGTTCACGAATATTTCCTTAAGTTCATTAAGTGTGAGATCTGACGCGGCTCCTCCTATGGCTTTTTTGCCTGAAGCTGTCTGCGCCATTTTTTCAGCCATGGCTTTTATATACGCGTCCAGGCCGTTAACCGCCTCTACTCTCCCGTCTTCCAGCGCCCTTATAAGCACCACGCCTTTATCTCCGGCAAGTACTTCAAGATACGGCACAACACCTTCTTCACCTGCTATATCCGTCACATCTCCTGTAAAGCCTTCGCCATTATCTCCTATAACCACCCGCGAGTATCCCATTCCTGTTTCTTTCCGCGCCACATGTATGTTAATTTCTCCGGGTTTGCCGTATTCTGTTATGGAGAGCACTATCTCGGTTTTATCGCTGTCAGCGCTTTTTTCCGCTCTTACAGTTATATAATCCGTTTTTCCCGCGCCGCGTATACGCAAAAACCTGTTAAATTCAGCCGCAGCCTTGCCTGACAGAGGGTCTATAAGAAGAAACCCGGGAACTCTTATATTGCCCTTTTCAAGAGACATGGCAGAAAAACTCCCGGCATCTATTTTTTTATCAATCGCGTACTTTATAAAACTATCCGTGCCTGAAGACTTGCTTATTACAGGCCAGTTTTTATATTCAGTAACTTTCCTGTCATCAACCTCAAGGTAGTCAAACAGCGTTTCGACACCATTCTTAAGAGTATTCACCATTTCGACATATTCTTCTTTTTCAATTGAAAGTTCCGCAAGCTTACCGAAAAGCTCATCTTTCATAAGAAGCGCTGTTTCAGGCCCCAGATTTTTATTATTCGCGGCGTATTCCAGATTAGCATACAATGAAACTCTCCGCGTGAGAAAATCCTTTTTTTCCATATCTCCGCTGAGCGTCAATTCCATGCTGTCTTTCACATCCCGCATATACAAATCAATTGCTTTCTTGATCAAACCTTCCAGATCGCCCTTTGTTTCAACACATCTGTCATATACAAAATTTATAATACCCTGCCTCTGATCATTTCCTATTGCCTGTTCATTAAAAATCGTATTTATCGTAAACTCAAGCATTTCAGGAGAGCTGTATTTTTGAGTGCCTTCGGCTTTATCTTTGTCATACAGATTCAACAGGCCCGAATACTGGTCTAATTTCGCGGAATTTTTTACAACTTCCCGTATTCTGTCTCTTGTCTCATACTTATTTATAACCTTCTGCATTTCCGGTGATATATTTATCATATTCTTCGTTATATCGTCTTCCATCTCAGCCAGGATCGCGCTTACAGATTTAGTTGTTTCCTTTTTATCCTTATCATCAATGACCTGTATGCCGCCATTTACCTCTATAGCAGAAAGAACCATATCCATCCACACAGGATTTCCCTCTTTAAAAATAATGGCTTCAGCTCTATCTAAATGTTTTTTGTCGGTTTCAGCATTTCCGAACAACAACTTAACAGCATTTTCGTTTTCATCCTTAAATTTTTCACGCATTATATCATCCTCTGAACGTTTAGCCGCCGTGGATTTAGCAAGAGCCGGAAATTCGCGCGCGTCTTCCGCGGTTATGACAAGACGCTGTCCCTCGCCTATATCTTGCGGCCTTAATAAGGATACCGGAATATTTTCCGCTTTATCCGCGCCGCCCATCTCATCAGCGCTCAATGTTATATTTTCAGTCTTAGGCCCCTCCAGCGCGGGCATAGCTATTTCTCCTGTTTTCTCGAGACCCTCGATTCTTATACTTGCGGCAGGAGATTTTTTCTCTACCTTTACCTCTCTGTCTGCCCCGGTTCTGGATATCCTTTTTATCTCTTTAACAATATCCTTCTGTCCATCCGCGTCCTGTATTTTATCGAGTATCTGCAGAGTGTCAATTACCCTTTCTCTTTCATTCCGGCTTATGTCGCGGGCGGTTTTTTCGCCGGAGGCTGTATTATCTATACCTGTAACCCTTTTTATTTCATCATTAATCGCGTTATCAGCGTAAAGCGTGTTCAGATCTATGCCTGCAGTTCTTTTAAGTTCCCCTGCTATTTTCGCTATTGATTTCCCTCTCGCGTAATCAATGTATGCCGCTATTTCAAGAAGTATATTTCTATTTCTTTCCAAATCAGGGCTGACTTCTGTCCCCTTATTTTCCTCAGCCGCCACTGCTGAAAGAAAAAGAGAACTCCATACGGAAATCATATCCACTATCTCACTGTCTTTTAGCATTGTATTATCGCCCTGTGCCTTACGCATCACACCTTCAGCTCTTAAAATATCAGCTAACGCGCGTTCAGCTCCTGGGATGTCTGCCCCCCCTTCAAAAATTCCATTATCACCTCCCATGGCAACTTCCTTCTGCCCCTCTATAAAAGCAGGCACATCAACCGATGTGTCAATAAGAAACGGGTCCGCTATCTCGGCTTCAGGGTGATTTGCCGCGTATTCAAGCCTTACCCCTGTTTCATATAAAATCATAGCAGCGCTTCCCAGTATCCCGTAAAGATTTTTTGGAACCATAGGCAGGGATAAGTTTCCCTCGTCGCCTGTCCAGAACCAGGGAGCTTTCGCTATAATGATCTTTTCCGAAGTAAGCATATCGAGATATTTGTTCCCGAACATTTTAGGCCAGTTCTGCAGGCCTTCAGGTGTCCTGAGATCATTGCTTTTCAGAAAACCGGATAAACGGCGCTTCAGTTCTATCTGTTTTTTCACGTCTATTATAGTCTTCTTTTTTTCGCACAGCGCGCAGAACGCAAGTATATTTATAATATTATTTTTATCCGGATTATCCTTTATGAATTCCTCCCAGTCGGATTTAAAATCATATCCTGTATATTTAGCGTCCAGAGCATTAATGAGCCTTTCACCCGGAGCTATGCCCGAATAAATGTTGTACATAACCCGTTCCCTTTCCTCATCGGAAAAAGTTCTGTTAACAGGCAGAGGGTCAGCGTTCAGATTCAGCCTTGAACGTATGTTATCCCAGGCTTCTCTTCTATTGAGTTTCTCCTGGCCAAGATATCCATCCATTACCGCATTGAACTTATCTCTAAGCGCCTGCTGGAATTCCGCGTTACGAGACGGATCAGTCAAAGCAACGACAGGATCATGATACCCTTTCTCAAGCTTGACTCTTTCAATAATCGCGTACGCTATAAGTGACTGCAGAAACAGTAATTGCTCCTGTTTCATTTGCACGTTGAAATATCTTACAAAGTCAGGATAAAACTCAGTTAAATGGAATATGACGTTATCCGTGTCAAGACTATCACCCCGGGCGCGTAAATCCGGCGAAGCTTCGTTAAGCCCGAGCCCCAGGAACATCGCCGCTCGTACAGCGCGGTCATCCATGATTTCCCATACCGCCGCGGGTATATCATTCCAGTTTTTCCACTCCCGGATCGTATCCTCCGGCCTTATTCCAATGGACTTAAGTTCTTCCTCCGTTCTTCCGGCAATAAGGTCTTCTCTCACGCTGTTTATCCTTTCTTCCGCTTTTTCCTTACTATCGAGCACATTACGCACCTGAAGGGCCATTTCCGTGGCTATGCGCCCTGCGTTATTCTTAGCCCTTCCTTCCACATATTCCGCTATCATATCCGCCTGTACCCCTGACATTTTATCCACAGTGCCTAGCTCTCCCACGAAAACCTCACCCACTTTCATCTCTGGAGCCTCTTTCGCGCGAGCCTTTTCGTATAACCGGGCGCTCATCCCGCGCAATATATCCCTTAATTCCACTCTCTTCCCCGCGGCCTCTTTTTTCATCTCACCAAGTAAAGTCCCGAGCGCCTCTTCGTTCATGTCTTCCTCGGTAAAAATGCCCTTAAACGCTTCGGTTTCATTAAGGCTAACCATAATATTCCTGATAGTATTTTTATTCCTCCCGTCTTCGTTGAACAGGTTAAGGAAAGTATAGTCGCGCCCCGCGAAAGCGCCTTCCGCGCTTACTACGTTCCCGCTCATAAGTAAAACGGGGATCGTCTCCCCGATATACTTCCTCGCGTCAGCCTGCGCGGCCGGTGTCATGGCTTCAGCTATCTCAGGCGTTATTTCAGCGCCGGACGCGCGCGCTGTCTGAAAGCCGATGTAATCGCTTAAAAACCTGTTATCCGAATGGGCAAGTTTCACGTAAGCGCCGAGTTCATGCATGAAGATCTCCGCTTTTTTTTCAGCGGATAACCCGCCTTTATTCACCACATATATACCGTTGCGGCTGGCATGGCCGTCAAAAAGCAGTTTACCATCGCTGTCCGCGATCTCATATATTCTGACTTCAGGGTGCGTCTCAGTGAAATTCCGCCAGGCTGATCTGAGCGCCGCGGCTTCTCCGGCGCTTAAAACATTATTTTTTTCAAGAACGCCGAGAAAATCATCTATGCCGGTTTCTTTTACTTTTCCCGTTTTGAACGCCTCCGCTATTTCACTGTCAACATAGGCCTCGTGCGCCTTGTAAGACATGTTCTCCATGTCAATGATAACTTCCGGCATTTTTTCTTCGTTTTCAAGCGCTATTTCAGTTCCCGCGGGATAAAGGCCCACATAGAAAGATTCATCGCCTTCACTGATCTCTGTTATTTTACCGCCTATAAGCGCGGCCTTGAGAGCGCCTTCCTCAAGCGACTCCCGGTCCCTTGTAATTACTATTTTCCGGCCGCTTAACGCCATCTGCAGGCTGAACCTCCCGAAATTGGCCAGCGCCGCGCGGGCCTCCACGGCAAGGTCAAATCTGTTCTTAAATTCCTTTCCTTCTGCCAGTATACCGAGCTGGTTAAGCATACTGGCTACCTGTATCCCGAAAACCTTGACGCTTTTCGCCACAAGATCCTCCATCGGGGAATCGCCCCCGGCGAGAAGTTTTTTGTACGGGGCTTCATATCCTTTAGGGTTTACGAACGCGGGCGTTATTGACGCGTATGAAATATTCTCCTTTTTAAGCAGTTCGCACAGGTTTTCCGTGTGGAATCCGCCCGTTATGAGTACCGCGTAATCCCAGTCAGTACCGTTCATATCCTTCGTCTTTTTCATATTTTCTATGAACGCCAGATCCCTTTTATACCCCAGTTCAAAAAAACGGAGCATCTGTCCCGTAAAACCGTCAAGGCTTTCTATCCCTTCCGGCAGGTCAAAAGGCACGCTCACTTTGCCTGCCTGGCTCCTGATAAAAGAAACGAACCATTCCGCGGTAAATTCTTTCATATGGCTTTTCGCGTATCTGTAATCTTCAGGTATCATATCAATGTTGAATATGTCCTTAAGCATGGACGCGTGGCTTACCCTTAAAGCAAGCTCCCGCTGGCCCTTATTCTCAAAGAAGGACTCCTGGCATTTTTTCTCAAGGCCGCGCATTTCAATATTGACCCCGGCCTTGTCGACCTTCTCATATATACTGAGATAGTCCCTGTACAGCGAAAAGTTCGGGTATTTCGAAACATCCAAGCCTATCTCTTCCGCGAGAGCCGTTATGAACGTGTAATATTTAAGAGAGTTTATCCGCTTAACTTTAAATTCAAGCGTTTTCTCGATAAGGCCGCTCAGCCGGACTTTTGAAATCTTTCCTTCAAGGACTTTTACAAGCGCGTCACGTTCCGTATTCGCTTTTTTAAAATCGATCAGTTTCTCTTTTTCAAGAGTTTCCAGAAGCCTCCTGATATTGGGGTATTCTTTAAGCCCCGCGTCAGGCGCCCCGCCCAATGCTCCCGCCAGATACAGAATATAATCCTTGAATTCCAGATCACCTTTTTTATAAGCGGTATAATTTCTGTCATAATCGATCAGATCTTTTGAATATATTTCAGGTTTGAGGGCGTTAAGGATCTTTTCGATCCCTTCGATATATCCGGTAACCCTGCCCATATACTCCAGAGAATCTTTGTAAACTTTAAGGTTTTCCAGATAAATACCGGGGGTTTCAACTCCAGATATTTTCACATCGTCCCTGTGTTTTATGCCGAAAAATTCTCCCGCGCTTATCCGCCCGGCCTCTAAAAAATAATCCGCTACTTCATTCCTGACCTCCGGGCCTTCAAGATTTGTGAATACCGAAAGGTCATAATCCCCCGCGCCTCCTTCAAGG
>JBDRAX010000182.1:0-3322 GCA_043823375.1 Candidatus Omnitrophota bacterium
GCAAGATGTCTTCCGGAGGTCTGTATTTTTCCGCCCCCCGAAGGCTCGGCACCACGCAGTACGAGCAGAAATTGCTGCAGCCCCTCTGGATAACGACAAATTCGCTGACGCCGCCGGTCCTTGCAATCACGGGATATTCACTTTCGCCTAAGGCGGCAACCCTCCCGCCGGTAAGGACTTCCCCCGCTATTTCGGAAATTGCCGGTTCGTCCGAAGGGCTTATAACCGCCGTTATATGAGGGAACCGTTTAAAAATTTTCTGACCGAATCTTTTTGCGGTGCATCCCGCGAGGATGAATTTCGCCCGGGGATATTTTTTCATAAAGAGCCCGATGTTTGAAAAAAGGCGGTTCTCGGCGTGTGCCCTGACGCTGCAGGAATTAAAAATTATCAGGTTTGCTTCTTCCGGTTTTTCCGTGAATTCAAAACCGCCGCCTGCAAGCAGATTCTTCATCATCCCGCTGTCGGCAAAATTCATCTGACACCCGAAGGTCTTGATGTAGAATCTCTTTTTCATAATATTTTACGGGGGTAGGTTCCCGACTAATTCATTTAGGATTCCGTCTTAAATGCTTTATAAACACAGGGGCATCATTTATGTTTGCTATGAATTATAATAAGATATATCAAAATACTTTAACCCGTGGCATTAACGATGAGATATTATTGTTTCTATTTTTTATTCTCACGATTTGATTCATAGTAAGTTATTACTCCCTGAACAAAATCTCTTTTTTTATCAGCGCCTGCAATTGTGACCTCAACTGACACGCCATCCCTTTCCGCAGATATCCACGACAGCACTCCGCTTTTTCTGTATTTCGCTATAAAACTGTCAGTAATCTGCCAACCGTCGGATTTCAGAGCTTTTTCAAAGAATTTATACAGCTTTTTGTATTTAACATTTGCCCTGAACTTCACTATCAATGCGAGCCCTTTTTTCCGTCCGTCTATTACCTTAGTAATTTCACTTTCAGGATAAATAATTACATTCTCGTGCAGTTCATCGGGCATTTTATCTTCGGTGTACATATCCCTGTATACTACCGCCCGTTCCTCTTCCCATATAGTGCCTTTGGGAGGCATAAAAATTTTGTCAGAAAGCCCCGTATTAATTTTAACTGAGTTCACCAGAAGTGTCTGCATCAGTTCACCGTTCTTTTTGGTCTCAACCTTGAACGGCAAATCCCACTTCTTCTTAACCTTTCTGATATCGGAAAATATTTCCACTGTTACATTGTCTTCGTTATCCATGTATTCAACCTTCAGAACAACCATCCGCTGTTTATCAACCCATATTTTCGTATAAGCTCCGTCGTCGCCGGGGATATCGACAAGATATACGGGCGTACCGTCAATCATCTCCTGACCTACAAACTTTGTTCCTTCCGTCAAATCATTGTGCCACTTCATAAGGTCAATTATGTCAACTATATAAACATCATCTTCGAATGTCGGAATCCACCGGAATATCGCCGGCTCAAAAACCCATTTATTTTCACCGTCGTCAATTGCCATGCTTGTCAATTTAAAAGGCTTTTCTTTGCTTCCGGAATATTCTTTAAATTCCGTTGTTACGATTTCTTTTGTCTTATTTCCTTTACGCATGAATTTTATTCTGCTTGAGGCTTTCAACCCGTCAGGCATAAGTTCCTGCGATGTAAGATGCATCACTATATCGTTTACTTCTTTCTCAAAACTGCTGTTTTTATCCTCCATCATCATGACAAGCCCATCGAGCGTCATTTCCGAAGAAGCGCTATAGCGGCCGCAAATAAAACTCATTAACACCAGAATAAAAACAACATACCTGCTGATTTTCATCATTATACCCTCCGTTTTAATCTCCCCATCTTGCCCTGAATCCCCTGACATCCACGTGCACAAACGGGCCGTGCTTCTTTGTCTTCTTATACCACCCGAGCCCGCCGTGAAAGATTTCATACCATTCCTTGCCGTACATTGAATCAATTATATCATAAATAATAATCGCGTCGTGATAGTCTATCTTACTGTCTTTATTAAGGTCGTCCATCCTGCCGTCCTTGGGATTCTCGTCGATAAAAATATCGGCAGCGCCGCCGTACAGGTGCCTGCTGTATTTAACATTGCCTATCACTTTATTGTAGTAAGGCGTCCTGTATCCGCTCATTATCTGAATCGTATCTGTTTTATATCCCTTCTCATTCAGTTTTTCCACCAGCAGCTCCAGTTTAAGAATCAGCCGTTCTTTTATTATAACATATCTGGGGTAACCGCTTTTCTGTTTGCACACAAACTGTTTTAGTTTAAAATGCGGCGATATAAGTGTATCCTCATTATCTTTTGTCACTTCAACAAAACCTTCGGGTATTTTGTATATTGCCAGATTTTTTAACGCTATTTTTTCGTAGTATCCAATCCTGTACCCGTTAAGATATTCGCCTTTCTTTTCCGCGCGGAGCGCCTTGACAAATACGTTCATTGTTATATCGGTATTTTTTTTGATATCTGTAATTTTGATTTTATATAATCCCTTTGCCGCCGGGGCTTTCCATTCCCACTCATTTCCGGATATGCTTTTAATATGTCCTGTGGAAGCCCTGACAGAATATTTTTTTAAAGTTTTTTCTTTACTGACAGCTTTAAATTTTATAATTTCGCCGGGCATGACAAATACCCCAACGACATCGTACGGGCAGGGCATCTTTTTAAACTCTAAGCTGAATCCCGGGGAAGGGTTATTGATTTCCGCTTTTAAATGATATGTTATACAGAAACACAATAATAATGCGCTTATGCCGGATGGTAACAGGTTTTTAAAAAATATTTTCCTGTTCATTTTGATTCCTCATATTTTTCCTTCAGAGCATTATACAATTTCAGATCCCTTCCATATATATCTTCTCTGAAGTTTATTGTTCCGGTATCATCCGCCCACGCTGTCCAGTAGAGGATATGCACGGGTACCGGATTTTTGAGTTTCACGGTTTTTCCTGCTCCCGGATTAAGCGCTTCTTTAATTTCCTTTCCTGACCAGTTAAGAAGATATGCGGCAAGTTCAAGCGCTTTCTCTATACGTATACAGCCCGAACTGAAAGTGCGTATATTTTTGGCAAACAATTCGGGAGATGATGTATCATGAAGATAGACATTAAATTTATTAGGAAACATAAACTTAACTTTCCCCAATGCATTAAGGGGTCCCGGATCCTGTCTGAGCCGGTACGGGAAATTATTCTCATTCAACTTAGCCCATTCAATGGCGCGCGGATCTATTTCTCCTGCTTCGCTTCCCCGCCCCCGGAAAACTCTTATCTTCTGTTTTGAGAGGTATTCGGGG
>JBDRAX010000183.1:0-16029 GCA_043823375.1 Candidatus Omnitrophota bacterium
TATTTTGTTTCCGTTTATGAAGACAAAGAGAATGTTGTCCGCGTAATGAAAAAATATGATCTGTTTTCTCTTCCTGTCATTGATAAAAAGAATAAACTTGTGGGACAGATAACGATCGATGACATAATCGACGTTATGGATGAAGAGCGCGGGGAAGATATCAGCCGTATGGTCGGTACCATAGAGGAAGAACACGGGATGGAAACGACCATAAAGGCGACGCAGAACAGGCTGCCGTGGCTTATTGTGTGTATGCTGGGGAGTATAGTTACCGGGCTTGTTATCCAGATGTTCGAGGTGACTCTCGCTGAGACCATAGCTCTTGTGTCCTTTATCCCGGTGATCACCGCTACCGGCGGCAATAGCGGCGTACAGGCTTCGACTGTCGTGGTAAGGGAAATAGCGCTCGGTTATATGCCCGATTTTACAAAGGTAGGCGAAGAACTGTTCCGCCAGTTTAAAATAGCCAGTACATTGGGCCTTGTCTGCGGTGTGACGCTGACGTTACTCGCGAACTGCTGGAAGCAGAACAGCGTTGTGGGGATAATCGTCGGGCTTTCGCTTTTTCTTGTGGTTGTCTGGTCGAATTTCGTGGGTGTGGTCATCCCTGTCATTTTCAAGAAACTCCGTATTGACCCCGCGATAGCTTCAGGCCCGTTAATAACCACTTTGAACGACGTGGTCGGGGTATTCATATATTTAAGCGTTGCCGCTTATTTCATGCGGTAACGGGCCGGGCCTCCGGGCCTATTGACACTTAAAAAAAGTTTATGTTATACTCACTTCTCGGATAGTAAGCGGATTGTACATGGCAGTAACGTTAAAACGCGGAGGTAACAGGATATGGGCAAAATATTGAGCCTTTTGATCGGGGGGATAGTCACGGTCGTCGGACTGATCCTTCTTATCGCGTGGTGGTATGAATTTTTATTTTTACTGAGAGGGATCCTTCCGGGGCTTCTTATACTGGGCGGGATATTGGCCGCGGCCGCGGGTTTCAGTGAATTGAAAGATGTGGTAAAAGACAAGTCTATCGGCAAGAAATAATACCTGGCTGTAAGTTTCTGCCAACTCCTTGATAATTAACACGGTAAATATATCCTGTACCGTTATCCGGCATTGATATATTTTATCTTTTCGCGCTGAAGCGGCGGCATGCCTCACGTGATGGCCGATATATTTAAAGTATAGCTTAGGGGTGTTTTTTTATGGGTAAAACCGTATCATTTTTTCATTCATGGCCGGCAGCGGTTTCTATTTTTATATCCGTGGCTTTATTCTGCCCGGGATGCGTCAGAGATGCCGCGGAAACGGAAAAGAAGATACTCGCGCGTGACCCCGCTTTCAAAAGCGTGCTGGATAAGAGGAAAGCTCTGGAGGAGGAGTTGCGTTCTCTGAGGGCGGCTATGCTCCAGAAAAAACAGGATATCGAGAACCGCATCAATACCCTGCAGTACAAAAGGGAACAGCTGAATAAGGAATATGCCTCTTCCGCTGATAAAATAAAGCGCCAGATCAACCCTGAAAGACGGCAGATGGAAAGCGATCTTGTGATGATGCGGTATAAATATAAACAGAAAAAGGAAAAACTGGCCCACATATCCAGGGATATCAGAGAGATCGTCGCTTTACTCGACAAAAAAGACAAGCTGGCTTTTACCCAGGAGGAAATACAGACGTGGAAAGAAAGGTTATCCAGCCTTGTGGAAAAGAAAGAAGTCGAGGAATCCGAGAAAAATAAACTGAAGGATAACATCGAGGTCACGACACTTAAGATCAAGGTGCTTAAATTGTGAAACGGAGCGCGGAGGGCCGTCTCCGGGAAAAGGAGTTGCCGGTGAAAGTTGAAAGAGCGTTGGTAAGCGTGTCGGATAAAACGGGGCTTGAAGCGTTTGTGAGGGGGCTTCATAAACTTGGTATAGAGATCATGTCTACCGGAGGAACGGCTAAAGCGATAGATTCTCTCGGGGTTCCTGTTACCGAGGTTTCGTCGTACACGGGTTTTCCCGAGATGCTTGACGGGCGGTTGAAAACACTTCATCCGAAGATCCACGGGGGGATACTGGCTGTGCGCGGGAATAAAAGCCATATGGAACAGGTTGAAAAAGCGGCGATCATGCCCATAGATATGGTCGTCGTAAATTTGTACCCTTTTGAGGATACGGTTTCCCGTAAAGGTGTCACGCTTTCCGAGGCCATAGAAAACATAGATATCGGGGGGCCTGCCATGCTCCGGAGCGCCGCTAAAAATTATTCTTCGGTAGCTGTCGTCAGTTCATGCGGGCAGTATGAAGCCGTGTTGAAGGAACTTGAAGAAAACGGCGCGGAACTTTCCGCGGGCACGCTGAAAAAATTAGCCGTGAAAGTTTTTGATACGACTTCCCGCTATGACGGTTCGATCGCGCGGTATTTATCCGGAGACGCGGATAATAACGGCGGAACTGATTTTCCTGAAGAAATGGATATTCGCCTTAAAAAGGTCCGCGCGCTCAGATACGGAGAAAATCCGCACCAGAGAGCCGCTTTTTACAGGGATTCTTCCGGTGCCGGAGTGGCTGACGCGCGGCAGTTCCAGGGGAAAGAACTTTCTTATAACAACATCATGGACCTAAACGCGGCCCTGGAAATAATAGAAGATTTCAAGGAGCCGGCTGTCAGCGTTATAAAACACAATAACCCTTGCGGCGTTGCAACTGCCGGCACTCCGGAGAAAGCTTTTGTCGACGCGCTTGATTGTGACAGGTTGAGCGCTTTCGGCAGTATCATCGGTTTTAACCGGCCGGTCGATTCCGGGATGGCTGAAATAATACTCGGAGAAGCGGATTTTGTGGAGTGTATAATAGCCCCGGGTTTCGATGAAAAAGCGCTGGGAATTTTCAGCGCTAAAAAAAACCTCAGGGTTTTAGCCCTTTCTTCGATAGGCGCCTCGCGTAAGGAGAGCCGCGATATAAGAAAGGTAAGAGGCGGGGCTTTAGTCCAGGACAGGGACGAGGTGGCTATTTCCGCTGAAGACCTTAAGCTCGCGGCCGGGGGCGGGGTCGATGAAGAGACGATGAAGTCATTGCTCTTCGGATGGCGCGTAGTAAAGCACGTTAAAAGTAATGCCATTGTCCTTTCAAGCGGCACAAAGACCGTAGGCATAGGGGCGGGCCAGATGTCCAGGGTTGATTCCGTCATAATAGCCGTACGTAAAGCGGGAGACAGGGCGAAAGGCGCTGTACTCGCGAGCGACGCTTTTTTCCCGAAAGCCGATTCTATCGAGGCCGCGCGTATGGCGGGTATTAAGGCTATAATCCAGCCGGGCGGTTCTATAAGGGACGGCGAGGTAATAGAGGCCTGTAATCGTTTCGGCATATCAATGTTCCTTACGGGCAGAAGGCATTTTAAACATTAACTCCGGTAACGCCGGCGGAACCGGAAAAACGGGACATCCTGAAGATCCCGGGTTTGTATACGCGGCGGGATATGATGAATTCTTTCGGCGATACTATCGGATATTTAAATTCATTCACGAACTTTGAGAAGATCGGGCTTGACGGTATAAAGAAAAGTTTCGACCTTGGTAAACTGCGGGCGGTCCTTGAGCGGCTTGGGAATCCTCAGTACAGCTATAAATGCGCGCATATCGCCGGCACCAAGGGAAAAGGCTCTATCGCGTGTTTCACCGCTTCTATACTCGGGAAGTCAGGGTTTAAGACCGGGCTCTATACTTCCCCGCATCTGGTATCGCCTCTTGAAAGGATCAGGATCAACGGTGAATCCATAGGCGAAGAAGATATGGTATTAGCCGTCTCCGCGCTTAAAGAGGCGCTCGGAAAGAGCCCTTTTGAAAACTATACTTTTTTCGAAGTATACACGTTGCTCGCGATACTCTATTTCAGCCTGAAAAAAACAGATTACGCTGTCTTTGAAACAGGCCTCGGGGGCAGGCTGGACGCGACGAACGTTATTGACGGTGAAGTCTCCGGCATAAGCCCCGTAAGTTATGACCATATGGCCGTATTGGGCGATACCCTGGAACAGATAGCGGGCGAGAAAGCCGCTATAATCAAACGGGGCAGGTATTGCGTGAGTTCTCCGCAAAGGCCGGAAGCCCTGAATGTTATACGCCGCCGGTGCGAGGAGCAGAATGCCGGCTTGTCACTTGTGGGGAAGGACATCGAGTATAAGATCCTGGACATTAATGAATACGGTACGGCTTTTGATATAAAAACCCCCCGCAAAAAATACGACGGGTGCCACACATCCATGCTTGGCGGTTTCCAGGCCGCTAATTGCGCCGCCGCCGCGGGTATCTGCGAGGTTCTCGCGGGCGCGGAACGTATGGATCCCGACAGGGTCAGGGAGGGTATAAGCGATACTTTCCTCCGTAGCAGGATCGAAGTCCTGCGGAGAGATCCGCTTCTTGTTATTGACGGCGCGCAGAACGGTGAGAGCGCCGAAAAACTGAGATATTCCGTTGAAGAAATTTTTAAATATGATAAATTAATACTTATTCTGGGTATTTCCCGGGATAAGGATATCAAAGGCATCACTGATGAACTTGTCCCTCTGGCGGACCATATTATACTTACAAAGGCCCGTGTAAGCCGCGCGGCTGACCCGTATATCATCAGGGGTTTTATAAAAGGTAAAAAAACGGATATTACGGCTGATGTCAGAGAAGCGCTTGGCATGGCTTTTTACCTTGCCGGGAAAAATGATATGATACTGGCGGCAGGTTCGTTTTTTTTGACAGGTGAAATACTGGAACTTATAGATTCTTGATCTTATTCCGCGCAAGATATGCTGAAGGGCATTTCCGCGGTGAGGAAGCCGGCATGAATATGACAAATAACGATACGATAGCCGCAATATCAACTCCTCCGGGCGCGGGCGGTATAGGTATAGTGAGGTTGAGCGGGAAAGATTCTTTACGTATCGCGGACAGATTGTTCTTATCCGCGGGGGGTAAGGCCCCGTCCTCCTTTAGAAGCCATTCGCTTTATTACGGCTGTGTAAGAGCGCCGCGGAATAATGAAATAGTGGATGAAGCGCTTGTCGCGGCCATGCGTTCCCCCGCGACGTATACAAAAGAAGACATGGTGGAGATCAACTGCCATGGCGGCATGATGCCGCTTAAGAAAGTCCTGGACCTATGCCTCGGCGAGGGCGCCCGCCTGGCCGAGCCGGGAGAATTCACGAAAAGGGCTTTTTTGAACGGCAGGATCGATCTATCCCAGGCGGAGGCCGTATTGGATATTATTAACGCGGAAACGGATACTTCCCGCGCCATTGCCGCGCGGCAACTGCGGGGGGAGTTTTCCGCTAAAATAAAAGACGCGCGCGATTCTTTGCTTGAGGCGCTCGCGTCTATCGAGCTTGCGATAGATTTTTCCCAGCAGGACGTGGAGTTCCCCTCCGCTCGGGAGATCTCACGCAGGGTAAAGGACATAAGCGGTGTTATAGCCGCGGTACTTGCTACCGCTGAAAGCGGTATTATCCTCAGGGAAGGAGCGAGTGTGGTCATATGCGGCAGGCCCAATGTGGGTAAATCAAGCCTTTTAAACGCGCTGCTTAAGCATGAGAGGGTCATTGTTACGCCTGTTGCCGGTACTACGAGGGACGTTATAGAAGAATCCATAAATATATCCGGCGTAAAAGTGCGTATCGCTGACACCGCGGGTATTATCGAGACGCGGGATAAAGTGGAACTTGAAGGCATAAAACGTTCAAGAGAAAAACTCGCTTCAGCGGATATCGCGCTCTTTGTGCTCGACTCGAGCAGGCCGCTGACCGTACAGGATGAGGAAATATACGGGACAATCAGGGATAAAAATTGTATAATAGCGGCGAATAAATCGGATCTGCCGCGTGGTTTTGACCTGGAAAGATATAGCGGTGTTTTTTCAGGAAAAAGCGTTCTTGAGGTCTCCGCGAAGAACAGGGAGGGCCTTGAAAAAATCGAAGACGCTATATCGGATGCTCTCTTTAAGGGGAAAGGCCTGCCGTCCGGTGGAGAGGTTGTCACAAATATAAGGCACAAAAAATGCCTTGAAAGCGCGTTGGAAGCGTTAAAACGGGCAGGTGATATTTTGAACGGGGATTTTAACCCCGAGCTGGCGGCCAGTGACCTTTATGAAGCGGCCCATAGTATAGGCCTTATCCTGGGGGAATCCATAGCGGACGATGTCCTTGACAGGATCTTTTCGGGATTCTGTATAGGTAAATAATCCCGCGACTGGCAATGCTGAACGGAACAGGTTTAAAAGAGGAGAGGTATGAACAAGATGAACAAGGAAAGAATAAAAAAGGCTGTAAGAGAAATACTTGAGGCAATAGGGGAGAATCCGGACAGAGAGGGCCTTATAGATACGCCGAAAAGAGTAGCGAATATGTATGAAGAAATATTCAGCGGCATAAACAAAGACGCGGAGCGTGAATTGAAGGTTTTTCTGGAGGAAGAGCATGACGAGATCATATTATTGAAGGATATCCCGCTCTATTCTATCTGTGAACATCACCTTGTCCCTTTTCTGGGTAAGGCGCATGTCGCTTATATCCCGGATGGGAACCGGATCACCGGGCTCAGCAAGATAGCCAGGGTCGTGGACCTTAAGAGCCGAAGGCTGCAGGTGCAGGAACGCCTGACAACTCAGATAGCTGACACTTTGATGAAAAGGCTTAAACCTAAAGGAGTTCTGGTTATTATTGAAGCTGAACATCTGTGTATGAGTATGCGGGGGGTAAAAAAACCGGGCATTATAACAACGACCAGCGCGATCAAGGGTATCTTCCGTTCCGATCAGAAAAGCCGCGCGGAAGCTCTTTCTCTGATAAGAGGGCAGAGATAATTTTTCGTCCGCGGAAAAAAGAGAAAGGTTTGCTTTTTCTCTTTCTATATAATATAATTATCAGGCAAATGAGAACTCTGTAGTATGGAAATATCTTGATTATTAATTTACATAATTTATTCTTAGTTGACATTATATAACAAAAAATGAGCGAAAATTCAGCGATCTTGATGTTCATACATAATAAAGTCGCGGTAGCGACTTTCCTGGGGTGGTTTATGGCCCAGACCGTTAAAGTTGTAACCGGCGTATTTAAAGAAAAACGGTTCAATTTTAAATGGTTTGTCGGAACAGGCGGCATGCCAAGCTCTCACGCGGCGGGAGTAACCGCGCTTACAACCAGTATCGGCATACAGGAAGGCGTGGGGACCGCGCTTTTTGTTACGGCGCTTATGTTTACGATAGTAGTTATTTTTGACGCCCAGGGAGTAAGGTGGGCCACGGGTAAACAGGCGGAGATCCTGAACAAGATAATGGAAGACATATACTGGAAAAAAAAGATACAGGAAGACAGGCTGAAAGAGCTTATCGGTCACAGCCCGATACAGGTAATAGCCGGTATTTTCGTGGGGATCAGTGTGGCGTTCATTTTATATAGTTTTTAACTGTCAGTATTTAATAAGCGCGGCCTGAAATGGCCGGCTAATGTTTTTTAAGGAGAGCCCGCGTAAATGAAACACAGAATTGTTCTCGGGATAGTTGTAGCGGTATGCGCCTGTATTACGGTGTTTTCATTCATGCTTTTCACGAATGAGAATAAAGTGAATGTAAGCGCGCAGGATAAAAATGTGATCGCATATAACAGGTTTCAAGAGCTTCTCGCTGCGGATAATACCGATAAAGCCGCTCAAGTCCTGGATACCATGGAGAGAAACTACCCGGATCCGGAATATACAAAAAAAGGTTTGAGGCGCCTGGCGTCAGTTTATAACGAAAAAGGCCAATATGAAAAAGCCGTGAAATATTACGGTGACCTTATCGGGAAATACCCTGATCTCCCCGACGCCGCGGATATCCGCTCTATTATCAACACCTTGAACATGAAAAGGATAGTGGTTTCAACCGGGTCAGCGGCTCCGTATAAAAACGACATTACGGTCTACACGGTAAGCCCGGGGGATACCCTTTATTCCATAGCGTCCAGATTTAATACTACGGTCGCGGGGGTAAAACAGCTTAACAACTTAAACGGGGATATGATAATGGCGGGCCAGAAACTCAAGATCAATGTGGCCCAGTTTTCTATACTGGTGGATAAATCCGAGAATATTATGGTCCTTAACAAGAACGGGGTTCCCTTTAAAACTTATCTGGTCGCTACGGGCAGGAATAATTCGACCCCGGTCGGAAAGTTCAGTATAGTTGACAAAATGGTCAAACCGCCGTGGACAAGGCCTGACGGTAAGATCATCACGGCGGATAGCGAGGAATATGAGCTCGGGGAACGCTGGATGCCTATTTCCGTCAAGGGATACGGCATACACGGGACTAATGACGAAAGTTCCATAGGGAAACAGTCTACGGCGGGCTGTGTCCGTATGTATAACGCCGATGTGATCGAATTATGCGACCTTGTGCCCAGGGGTACTGAAGTTGTGATAGTGAATTCCATGCGTGAAAAAGAAGAAGCAGCAGGGCCCGTCGCGGCCCCCGCGGAAACAGCAGGGAAGGTTTTACCTGATGCGGCTCAGTGATCGGGTGAAGCGGCCGGAGCGGGAAAAAGGAGCGGAAAATATATGGGTATAGTTCTGGATTTTGAAAAACCTATTATTGAGCTGGAAAAAAAAATAGAAGAACTGAAGAAGTTTACAAGCGAAGAAAAGATCGACCTGTCGTCAGAGATAGGTAACCTGAATAAACGTCTGGAAAAGCTTAAAAAAGACGTTTTTAAAAATCTTACTTCATGGCAGAAAGTTCTTCTGGCGAGGCATCCTGAGCGCCCTTACAGCCTCGATTATGTGAATATGATAGTTGATGATTTTGTTATGCTCCATGGTGACAGGCATTTTTCGGACGATAAAGCTCTTGTAACAGGCTTGGGTTATATCGACGGGCGGAAAGTTATGATCATAGGGCACCAGAAGGGCCGGGAAATGAAAGAAAACCTGGAAAGGAATTTCGGCTGCGCCCATCCTGAAGGGTACCGTAAGGCGATGCGGGTTATGCGTCTCGCGGAAAAATTCGGTATCCCGGTGGTCACTTTCATAGATACGCCCGGGGCTTATCCCGGTGTCGGCGCGGAAGAACGCGGGCAGGCTGAGGCTATAGCGTATAACCTGCGAGAAATGGCGGGGCTTAAAGTCCCGATCGTAGTTTTTGTCATAGGCGAGGGCGGGTCAGGAGGAGCGCTGGGGATCGGAGTGGGAGACAGAGTTTTTGTGCTGGAGAACGCTTATTATTCTGTTATATCTCCGGAGGGCTGCGCTGCTATTCTGTGGCGCGACAGGACTAAAGCGCCTACGGCTGCAAAAGCGCTTAAACTCACGGCGCCGGAACTTATAGAGCTCGGGATCATCGACGGGATGATCTCGGAGCATTTAGGCGGGGCCCACAGGAATAAGCGGGAAACCGCGGCGGAGATAAAAAAAACCATTATCGAGAATTTGAAGGATTTGTCTGAAATAAGCATTGATGAACTTCTGGAGCGGCGCTATAACAGGTTCAGAAATATCGGCGTTTATAAAGAAGGATAGCAGATGATAATGAAAACTACCGTAGACAATGACAGTAACCTTTTGCGGCAAATAAGCAAAGGCCTCCTGGAAGACCTTCGAAAAAAAAAGATCAATGAGGATATTATATTCGATATTTACATAGCTTTTGAAGAAGCTTTGAGAAACGCCGCCGTGCATGGCAACAAGTCCGATCCGGACAAAAAGGTGACCGTGGACACTGAAATATATGCCGATTCCGTGGTTATAGCGGTTGAAGACGAAGGGCCGGGTTTTGACCCCGAATCCCTTCCTGACCCCACGCTTGAAGAAAATCTTCTAAGGGAAGGGGGGCGCGGCGTATATCTTATAAAACATCTGATGGATAAAGTTGAGTATGAGAACGGCGGCAGGCGGGTAGTAATGAAAAAAAAAACTGAAATAAAAAAGTGAATATATAAACGGAGGAAATATGCAGATCAACCAGGAAGAAACAAACGGGATAACGATTTTCAGGATGGGTGGAGATATAGACATCAATACGTCCCCTGAGATAAAAAAATTTTTCGATAAAGCTGTCAGGGAAAAAAAGAATAAGATCCTGATAAGCCTTAATGACGTGGGGTATGTCGACAGCTCGGGCCTCGCGACACTGGTGGAGATCCTTAAAAACATGAGGGCATACGGAGGAAAACTGAAACTTAGTAATCTTTCTTCAAAGGTTAGAGGCCTTTTTGAAATTACAAAGCTGGACAAATTGTTCGATATCTTCGCGGAAGAAGCCGAAGCTGTAAAGTCTTTCTGAACGTTCAGCGCGCGGCGCGCGGTGAAGTTTCATAAAAAATAAAGAACTGAAAGAAGAAAGAAATGAAAAATCCGGTAGTTTCGATTGGAAGAGTGGTTGTCAGCCTTTTTACCCACATAAGCGGTATACTGGCTCTTTTTTATGATACGCTATCCTGGGTTATAACAGGGCCTTTTAAAGGAAAAGCGGCGGGCCGTTACAGCATTTTTCAGCAGATGGTCTTTGCCGGGGTCCAGTCCGTGGTCATTGTATTTTTTATTTCGCTTTTTACCGGTATAGTTATTGCCATGCAGAGCGCTTATCAGCTTAAACAGCTCGGGGCCACTATTTATGTCGCCCCCATGGTAAGTATAAGCATGGCGAGGGAACTCGGCCCGGTTTTTACGGCGCTGGTCGTGGCGGGGCGCGTGGGTTCGGCGATAACCGCGGAACTCGGCACCATGAAGGTTTCAGAGCAGATAGAAGCTCTTGAAACGATAGCGCTCGACCCGGTAAGGTTTCTTGTGGTCCCGCGGTTTTTAGCTCTGGTCGTGATGCTTCCGTGCCTGACGATAATAAGCGATATCGTGGGCATAATAGGCGGTTTGATAGTAGGCGTCTACAACCTCCGGCTGGATATCTACCGGTACCTTACTTTTTCGTTCGATTTGATGACCTGGAAAGATATATGGACGGGGCTTCTTAAGAGCGTGACATTCGCTGTCGTAATATCCATGATAGCCTGTTATGTGGGCCTTGATACGAGGGGAGGCGCCGAGGGAGTGGGTAAAGCCACGACATTGAGCGTTGTTATCAGTTTTATACTGATAGTTCTTTTTGACTGTTTTCTTACGGGTATTTTCTTTTTTTCGAATGTTTAAGCGGGATACGTTCCCGGGAAAGTAATGATGATGAAAGAGCGCGAAGTAGTCATAGAAGTAAAAGACCTCACCAGAAAATTCAGTGACAGATATATACTGAACGGTGTTAACCTTGAGATCTACAGAGGTGAAACATTCGTCATAATGGGAGGGTCGGGGTGCGGAAAAAGTACTCTGCTCCGGCATATGATAGGTAACCTTAAGCCCACTTCGGGAAGAGCGTATCTTCTGGGTGAGGAGATCACTCATCTGGACGGGTCCGAGCTGGATGACCTTCGGAAAAAAATAGGGATGTCTTTTCAGTCTTAAGCCCTTTTTGATTCCATGACAGTCGGAGAGAACGTGAGCCTGCCTTTAAGGGAGCATACAAAACTTGAAAAGAACGTGATAGATATAATGGTGAATATGAAGCTTGAACTCGTAGGGCTCCGGGGATTTGAAAACATGATGCCGAGCGAACTTTCCGGAGGGATGAAAAAAAGAGTGGGGCTTGCCAGGGCCATTATCATGGATCCACAGATAATATTTTATGATGAGCCTACGGCCGGGCTTGATCCGATAGTCGCGGCGGTTATCGATAAACTTATTATAGATCTTTCTAAAAAGCTGTCCATAACCAGCGTGGTAGTTACACATGACATGAAAAGCGTTATGACCATAGCCGACAGGATAGCCATGCTTTACGAAGGGAAGGTCCTGCAGGTCGGGACGCCTGAACAGATCAGGTCTTCCGATAGTGAAATTGTGCAGCAGTTCATAAACGGCAATTTTGACGGGCCGATAAAATTTTTTCAGCAGAAAGATGATTACCTGGAAAGCCTTACCAGGTAGTGTGAACAGGATTTCAGAAATGAGAAATAGAAAGGGAGTATAAAATGAAATTTTCCAATGAAATAAAATCAGGGATCGTGGTTATCGCGGCAGTTGCCATAGCTGTTCTTTTCTTCGCCAAGACCGCGAATTTCAGAACTCAGAAATATGAGGTGAAGACTTTCTTTGTTTACGCCGGGAACCTTAAAACGGACGCTCTGGTAAAACTTTCCGGCATTGAAGTCGGAAGGCTTAAAAAACTGAATTTTGTATACGGTGATAATACCAGGGTAGAATGCACGCTTGAGATAGACGCGGCGGCGAAGATCCGTAAAGATTCGATAGCGTATGTGGGTTCAGCCGGTTTCGTGGGCGACGCGTTCGTGGGAATAACTCCGGGTAAATCTCCGGAATTTCTCGCTCCCGACAGTGTTATAGCCAGTGAAGACCCCATACAGATGAGAGAACTTATGAAAAAAGCCGATTCCATAGCCACAAATCTTGACGCTACTTTGAGTGAGGTTAAGTCCCTCATAGCGGATAACCGGGCCAATATAGACACTATGATAACCAATTTCAAAGACATATCCATAGATGTAAAGTCGCTTTTCTCTGATAACAGGCAGAAACTTGATAACATTGTGATCAATCTCGAATCCACAACTAAGAATTTTGAAGAATTCAGCAGTGATGTAAAGCAGCATCCGTGGAAACTACTGTTTAAGGGAGACTGAAAAAGGCAGTAATTCGGCCTAAGTCTTTAAGTTCCTGTCCGGCCTTGATAGTTTTTGTCTTCGCGGCGATTTAGTGGTATAATAAATAAAAAGTTTACAATGTCAAGGTGCCGGGGTTAGTTATCACATTCCGTAACTTTGGCTTTTTTTTTACAAAGCCGGGAGGTAAGCCATGAGTATTAAAAAGATCGTCCTTTTAAGCGGTTTATTTGTTTTCTTTGCCGTATTTTTTATGGCAGGGACGCTTTTGGCGGAAACTGTAAAGGTTAAGGACTGTGCCGGGGATGTACAGGTTTTTTATCCGGGGAAGGAAGACGCCCTTTCATGTTTTCCCGGACTTATTGTAAAAGAAGGCACAAGGCTTAAAACCGCGGAAAAGTCTTACGCTATGATAGTGTCGGGTGAGAATGAAAAAAATATGGTAAAAATAAAGGAAAAAACTGACGTAATTATCAAGTTTGACGGGGACGATAAAATAGAACTGATCGACGGTGAAATTTTTACGATACTTCGCGGCCTCAAAAAAGGCGAGACGTTTAATGTCCGTACTCCCTGCGCTGTATGCGGAGCCAGGGGTACCGCGTGGGTTACCCGGACTGACGACAAAATTACGCGCGTATCTGTTTTTGAGAGCGTTGTGTCTGTCGACGGGATCAGGAAAGACGGTTCGGTAATGGCCATGGAAGAGCAGGTCGAAGAGGGGTTTGAAATAACGGTTAAGAAATATTCCGCCCCGGGCATGAAAAAAGCTATTTCACCAGCCAGGCTCGAAGAAATATGGAAAGAACCGGGTATCGAGAAGTTCCTGGAGGATAAGGGAGAAGAGTTCCTGGAAGCGGAAACACCCGCGGACGGCCTGCGCGGCGAAAATGAAGAAGCCGCGGGCCGCGCGCCGGGAGAACCCGTTAAAGAGACGATTATTACGGAGGAGCAGGTAGCCCAGGCCGAAAAAAGGACTGATATGCTGGAGAAAAAGGTGGACAGGCTTCTTGACCGTATGGAATACAGAGTCCCGGAAGCCCCGGTAGTGTCTCCCGCGGGCAGGGGTGACGATGATAAACGCAGATCCAGAGATTAAAAAGTGCCGCATTTTATGCCTCGGGCGGTACATATTCAGCGCCTTGGGCCTTGATCCTGCGGGAGTGAAGATGCCCGAGTCTTTATCTGATCTGAAAGTAAAGTGTTGATTCTATAGAGGTGAGAGATTTGCGGCATAAGTACGCGGGAAAACAGGCGCTTTTTATCGGTATAGCTTTATTTTGCTCTTTTTACGCGTTTTCTTTGGCTTACGCGCTTGATGAACAGATAACCGATAAATATGTCTCAGCCTTGCCGTCCCCGCAGCAGGAAGCGAAAGAACAGGCTTTCGCGCCGCGTCCCGGCGGGAAAATGAAGGTAACGGGCTTTGTTGACATACAGCAGGGCTATGATAATAACGTGGACCTTGATTCAAACAGGTTCAAAGACGGATTCCTGCAGACTACAGCCAATATCGATACAGCCTACAGTTTTACGGAAACTTTCAAGTTCAGGGGCGGGGCGGACTATTTCCAGACTATTTACTATAAACACAATAAGAACAACCTTTCCGACGTATCTCCGTATATCGGGTTTGATTATGAGTTCATGCCCGGTGTAGTATCAAGAAACAGATTTATATTTGATTATTTTTCATATCCGAATGAGAAGGAAAACACGTTTACGGGCATAGTGCTGTCATCTTACATACGCCAGTATTTTTGCGATTACATATTTCATGAAGCGGGATATGAATACCTGAGGCGCTGGTACCCTGACAGGGCGACTTTTGACGATAACGGTTTCTACGGCCTGTTTGACCGCGCTGATGAGCGTTACAGGATGAAATATAATCTGGGGTTTATTTTTCCGCGCGCTTTTTTTACCCTGAGCAACGAATTCCAGATCAATGATTCGAATGACAAATACCAGGAATATTATGATTACAGCCTTTACCGGCTCAAGCCTTCCGTGATCTTTTTCTTAAGGGATGACCTTTATACGGACATCGGCCTGTTGTATAAATATACCGCGTATAAAGACCGGCGTTCTACGGAAAATAGCGATAAAAAAGAACGCGATAACACTTTTCTGTTCAACGTTTCGGTTTATTACGAATTTATGAAGAATGTGACTCTGGGGATCACTTATTCCTACAGTGAAAATATTTCCAATGACCCTTTTCAGAAATATTCGGGGAGTATTTTATCCGGGGGGCTTTATTATAGTTTCTAAGCGCGGTGCCGCGCTCCTTGAAAATCCGCATTTCATTGACATAACAGGTGAATATTAATAAAATAAACTACCATGTCTAAAATAAACAGTAACCGGATAATATATTTCGCGCTGTACGTTTTTATGGCAGGGTTATTCCTGTCTTTTTCGTATAACCGGGTTTTCGATGAATTCGAGAACAGCACGCTTGATCTCCGTTACAGGATACGCCCGCACCAGAATGTAGGCAAGGATATCGTCATAGTGGAGATAGGGGATGATTCCATCAGTAAACTCGGCAAATGGCCTTTTCCCAGGAATTACCACGCTCTCCTCGTTCAGGCCCTTAAATCCGCGGGCGTAAAAACCATACTTTTCGATATTTTTTTCAGTGAAAGCAAAGAAGAAGATGATAGTTTCGCCGAATCCGTGAAAAACGCGGGTAATGTGTATATGCCCTATGTTTTTGAGCTTGACAGAAGTAACCCCGACAAGACACGGATGCACGCGGCTAAAATAACCGCGCCGCTTATTGACGTTCTGAGCGCAGCCGCGAAGGGTACGGGATTCGTAAATGTCGAGCCCGATTTTGACGGGAAAGTCAGGAGAATACCGCTTTTTATAGAATATTACGGGGATATGTATCCGCAGGTAACCGTAAAAGCGGCATTAAATGACCTCGGGTATGATTTTTCTTCTGAAATGATCTTCCCCGGGAAAAAAATGAAAGTCGGGGATGACATTATTATACCGTTAGGCGAAGACTCTACCATGCTGGTAAATTATCCTGATGTATGGGGAAAGGCGTTCAGGCATTATTCCTACGTGGATATTATTCAGTCTTACCTCGCGGATGTCATGGGACAGGAACCGTTCCTTGATCTAAAGGATCTCGAGGGCAGTGTCTGTTTCGTGGGCTTTACGGCTACAGCGTCGCCTGACGCGCATCCGTCGCCCATGGAGAGGCTGTATCCCGGCGTCGGTGTCCATACAAGCGTGTACAACAGCATTATCAACAGGAGTTTCATAAAACGGTTAAACAAATGGTGGAATCTTTTTATCCTCGTTGCCATGTGGATGATTACGGCGTATGTGACATTAAAG
>JBDRAX010000184.1:0-4242 GCA_043823375.1 Candidatus Omnitrophota bacterium
CGCCGAGATCAAAAGTATACTGATCAGGTTTTTCATTATTTGTCACCCCCTTTTTCGCCGATATTCATCAGAGGCAGTATGGTTTTCTGCTCGGGATCGACTATGATTTTCTTTTCAGTCGCGGGAAGTATTTCCGACATCGTCTCGAGATATAGCCGCTTCTTCGTTATCTCCGGAGCTTTGGTATATTCCTGCCATGTAAAAACGAACCTTTCCGCGTCTCCCTTTGCCCTGTTTATTTTGTCAAGCCCGTAGCCTTCGGCCTGGCTTATCGTGCCCCTGGCTTCACCTTTCGCCCTCGGCACCGCTTTATTATAGGCCTCCCATGCTTCATTTATCATGCGTTCCCGCTCCTGTTTGGCTTCGTTCACCTGATTGAACGCGGGTTTAACTTCATCGGGCGGGTTAACATCAAGGAGTTTTACCGTGACTATGGCAACCCCGGTCTCGTATTTATCCATGAGTTCCTGCAGATCCACTTGAGCGCAGCTGGCTATTTCTTCACGCTTTGTCGTCAAAACATCGTCCACCGTATAATTCCCGCAAAGCCTGCGCATGACAACTTCCGACATGGCCCTCACGTTTTCAACAGGATTTTTTGTCTTGAACATAAGTTTTACCGGATCGTTCACTTTAAACTGCACGATCCACCTTACATCCAGGATATTCAGATCTCCCGTAAGCATAAGCGCTTCCTCCGGGAACTGACGCGTCGCGTATACGCTCCTCACGCCCGGTGTCGCAGTGCGGAACCCGAACTCTTCCTTGAAAATTTTACGCACCTTTACCGCCGTCGTCTTTTCCATGCCGAAAGGCCATTTCATATGAAGGCCGGGTTCAGTTGTGCGCACATACTTCCCGAACCTCTGGATCACGCCGACTTCATCCGGGCCTATGGAATATACGCTGCTTTTAACGCTGAATATACCGATAAGCAGCAAAATTACAAACGGAATGTATCTACCGTAATCTTTCCCTATCTGCTTGACCTTTCTGATCTCTTCATTTTTAAAAAGATCTTCCGGTGAACGAAAATCATCCATGCTTACCCTCCTGGCCTTTTTTTACATCAAAATCCATTTTTATGTTTTGCCCCGTATACTTATTACTGAACGACCAGAAATGATGAAAAACTTTTCCGGCTCTTACCCGCGAACGGATAAACCATCCTCAGCGCCCAGGTATAAGTTTCTCCGGGTCTAAATACGGATGCGGGAACCTGATGCTTATGTGTTCTGCCGCTTATCTTTTCTTTCAGTATCAGAGTAGATTCTACCATATCATACCCGTTATACAACCGGAAATCATAATATTTTCCGATCATCGGAAAACCCTCATGAGGGCTCCACCTGAAAGTTACGTTTTCCGCGCCGCCTGTTGACAGCGTTTCGCCCGTCGGGTAAATTAACCGCGGCTCCGGAACACGCAATGATGACATGCACGGCCTTAAAGTGCCGGCATACACCGCGGAACAAATAATTGCCGGCAGCATAAAAGAGATAACTAATGTTTTTTTCATTTTCGGATATCAGCTCTCCGAATCCTGTTTTGATTCTCGTTTATACTATTTGACAAAGCAGCTACTTTAACATATAATTAAGCGTCAAATGTCTACTTCTATGGCGGGGTAGCTCAGCTGGTTAGAGCGCACGGCTCATACCCGTGTTGTCGACGGTTCGAGTCCGTCCCCCGCTACCATATTTAAAGATCATGCTCTCCGCGAAAAAATCTGTACATTATCGATCCAGGACTTCTTCGATCCATCCTCCACCCATCACTATGCCGCCGTTATAGAATACGGCTGCCTGGCCTGGTGTGGGCGCAAACTGCAGATCATCGAATTCCACTATAGCTTCATCATCAGAAAGCGGCGTAACACGCGCGTTCTCTTTATTGCCGTTATATCTAATTCTGACCGTATACCCCAGAGAGCCGCTGGCTCTATCAGCCACAAGCCAGTTCAAACATGAAACACGGATTTTCTTCTTCATAGCCCGCATTTTATTACCCACGACGATCGCGTTCTTCGCGGGATCTATTTTCAGGACATATAATGGTTCCGAACTGCCAATGCCTAAACCTTTCCGCTGTCCTACTGTATAAGATGCTATCCCTTTATGCCTTCCGAGGACATTACCGTTCTCGTCAAGAATATCCCCCGGCTCAAACGCTCCCGGATCAAGTTTAGCCAGATACTTACGGTAACCTCCTTCCCCGGCGGCGAAGCATATATCCTGGCTCGATCTGCGCGAGGCGGACATGAAATTATTTTTAAAGGCCAGCTCTCTCACTTTATTTTTGCTGATGTCACCCAGCGGAAAATCTATAAAGGGAAGCTTATCTTTCGCTATATCATAAAGGAAATACGACTGATCCTGTCGCGTGTCAAATGACTCAGCCAGGCAATGGCCTTTATCGGTTTCAACAATACGGGCATAGTGCCCTGTCGCTATCCTTTCCGCCCCCAGTTCTCTCGCTTTCTGAAAAAGATATCCGAATTTGATCCTGCTGTTACAGTAAATACAGGGATTAGGTGTTCTGCCCCTCGAATACTCTTCAGCAAAATACCGTTTCACAAGCGCGGCAAACTCTTCCGAAAAATCCACGACATAAAAAGGTATGCCGAGATCATCCGCGGCGCTGCGGGCGAACTGTATGGCTTCAAGAGAACAGCACAGCTTTTCACCCTCGGATCCGCACTCTTCTTTGGGCCATGTTTTGATCGTTATACCGATAAGCTCATGCCCTTTTTCTTTCAGCATCAAGGCCGCCACGCTCGAATCAACACCGCCTGACATAGCTACTACAGTACGCATGGGCCTACCTTCCTCTTATATATTCGAACGCGTTTTTAGAATAAAGTATCCGTGGGGTGCCTTCCCGGCAATCAACGGCTATTATATCCACGCCATCGATGGAATCAGCCAGTGCTACCGCTTTTTCTCCTCCCATAGCCATCATGGCCGTAGATAAAGCATCCGCCAGGCTGCATGAAGGGGCGATCACTGTCACACTTGAAAGGACCTCTTCTTTAGCGGACATACCGAGAGGGTCAATTATATGGGATACGGCACGCCCTGTATTCGTATCAACCGAGATGTTTTCATAATCCCCGCTCGTGGCGACAGCAATATTTTTAAGGTCAAGAGTCAAAAGAATGTCCTCCGATCCGGGCCTTCTTAACCCTATTTTCCAACCCGCCCGGCCTTCTCTTTCTCCGCAGTATATATCTCCTCCGGCATTGATCATTACATCCTTAAGCCCCATGTCGCTCAGATACCGGCCAATACGGTCCGCTATGTACCCTTTCGCTATCGCCGAAAGATCTATCCACGCGTTATTCCCGAGAATTATTTCCTGCCCGTCCAGCCTGACGTTTTCCCATCCCACACCTTCGAGAGAATCCGGTATCTTATCGAAAAGTACCGCGGGCATATCTGTATAGAAACCGTTCCTTTTAAGTACCGGAACTATTGTTATGTCAAAATTGCCCCCGGTCAAAGCGCTTATCTCATTTGACTCTCTGATAAGGCCGTACAGATCGGATGAAACTTTTCTGGTAAGCCGGGTATTAAGCGCGGAGACCTCACTGCCGGGCATGAAAAAACTCAACTTTTCTTCCAGTGTTCTTGCCTCGTCAAACGCCCCTTCCACGATTTTCTTCAAAGAGGATTTTGTAAAGCCGCCTGAGGAAGACGACACCTTAACCTGCACAAATGTTCCCATAAGAGCCTCTACGCGCGAATACTCAACCGGATATTTCACGAACGAACACCCGCCCAGGCATAATGCCGCCGACAAGAGAATATACACTATTGCCGGCATTTGTATCTTTTTCATATGCTATACCCCGCGCGTTCCATTACTTTGTTTTGGGCCATGATAACACTTTATCCGTCTTTAAGTATCGTATCGATACTCACATACTTCTCTATCATGTCAATGGCCATACGGACCTTGTTCTTGTCCCTGGATTTTATTTTTACGGTTAAATCATGTATTCTGGAAGCTACATAATATGTATCAAAACGTGAAGTCAGCGTAGGTATGCCTGTTTTTTTCAAAAGGTTATAGATCCTTCTTTTCGGGGTGATACCTCCTGAGAGGATAATACCGCTTATCCTCTTCGGTTCCCTGAAATAGCCGGAATGAACTTTTATTAAAAGGTTTATAAGGTCGCCTCGGTTACCCGGCGTTATCACGAGGCAGTCATCCTCAAGATAGTGGGTAGCTTCTCTGACT
>JBDRAX010000185.1:0-10596 GCA_043823375.1 Candidatus Omnitrophota bacterium
AAAACGTGCTTTATGGCATTTTAAGAACTTCAGGTTGTTTTATATCGACGTTTTCGGGAATCTTCACCTTCACAGTGTTCTTCCTTTTAACAAGGAGACAAAAAGAATTGATGTAATATACGGCGGCAAAGTTGTTTCCGAGGAAAGCTTCCTGGGTCGTGTTGAAGGCATAGTTCCGAAGGATATTGTCAGTATCCTGAAAGAAACGGGATATCTTGACAGGAGAAGAAGTAAAGTGACCACTAAGCTTTCAAATTTGGATGCTTTTATGCTCGATGTGAAAAACAGCGGCGTTTTATCCGCTGTAATAAAAGATGAAAAACAGGCTGAACATATTTTCAATATAATGAAAAACGCCGAGGGCCAGAAAGGTTTACAGGCGCTTGAACTCATGCAGAAAAATGTAAGGCTGTTTTTCGCGAATTTATCGACTATCCCGGATACACCTGAATGGCGCGCGAAAATGTGGGAAGAACTCGGTGAGGTTTTTGAGATAATGGCAGACTGGTATTCTGATGAAACAAAGCTTGCTAAACCGGGTAAGGCTTTAGAATTTGCTAATATAGGCGGACTGAGCAAGGCGAAAGAAATACTCGAGCATAATTCCATGCTCTCCGCTAACGCGGACAGAAACCCTACTGCCGCGATAGTCACAGGGCATAATGAACGGAAAAAATTTAACGCGGATGATGATACTGACACGCCGCTGGAATGGATCGTGCCGTATGTGGATTCCGGAACTTTTCAAGTTACCATAGATTGGCAGATGTCACAGGGATATGAAGAGCAGGGAGGGATCTTGACGATCTTTAAACGCGATGGCGCGGGAAAAGTTACCGGCCTTCGCGCCTGGGGCTTCAAGGAACCAAAGGGTACGCGTATTGATGATATAACCAGAGAGAATTTGAGCATACTGAGTAAAGAGCAGAAAGGTTTTTTAACGTATCTGGCTAAAAGGCCTGATATGGCGAAATATAAATTTTTCTTAAGCGCGTTATCAAAAGAAGAAGTTGAAAAGTTCGCGGATAAAGATGATAAAGATGTGTTATTTGACCAGAAGGCGCTGGTCAATAGCCTGGCTGAAAATGAGCAGCTTTATGATGACTATCTTAAGGAAGAAAACGGAAAACTGGATGCTACCCAGAAAGAAGAGTTGAAAGCTAAACTTCGGAAATTTATGAAGGCGCTGGCCGCGGGTGAACGTTTCGGATTGTCGGAAGAACAGAGAAAAATGATAGATAATATGGCTGACGGTGTATATTACATGAAGTGGTTCCAGGTCAAATCACTTAAAGAGGTTTATCATAAATGTCAGGCCCTTCTGTCGGAAGCGGAAAAACACGGCAGGAAAAACAAAGTTTACAATGTTACGCGCATAAGAAACGATGTTGCCGATAAACTTGAAAAGATGGGTATTTTAATAAGGCCTAAGCCGGCGAATGGCCTTTTGAACATTCCGGAGCAGGAGGAAAAAGTATTTTCACGTGAGGATTATTACAAGGCGCGGTTTGAGAACGCGGATATAAAAGGATATAAGAATATTATATCAAAAACTGACAGGGATATGACCAGGGAGAATCTTGATAAAGAACTTGAATTGCTTAGTCAGACGGGCTTGATCGAGAAGGTTGCGGGTGAAGGAAGTAGCGCGGCCACTTACCGGAAAAGTGCTCTTATAAGTGCATTTGACAATGAAGAATTGACCACTTTCATTACAAGGACCGAAGAACTTAGAGAGAATACAATTATTATGGAGGGTAAATATCCTGAAAGGGTCAATGACAGCGCTATTGATTATAAAAACGCCCTTATCCATATAAAAAATGAACTTCTTGTAAGGCTTGAGAGCGAAACAAAAGTGGTATACCACCTGATCCCCAGGTCTCTTATCCCTGAACAGCAGCAATGGATAATTCAGAAGATAGAGAAAGCTAACAGGGATGAACAGGTGAAAGAAAAGATAAGATTTCTGACGGATGAGGAATACGCGGATTATGAGAATGTTGTCAGGTCTTTTCTTTCGGAGGGTTTTATAGTAAACCTTGCTCTGGATAATCCGCGGGAAGCGGATAAGGATAAGGTAAGCGCGCTGGCTAAACTTGAGCAGGGGGCTAATTTCAGCGCGTTAGGGTTCCGGCAGAAGGAAGATGGGAATTTTGAGCAGATCGAAGGTATAATCGCCGCTTTAAGGGCTGTTCAACTGGGTAATCCGGCGGTATTCGGCGAGGTTTACCGGCTTCTTACGGGGAATAAAATGCCGGAGGACATGGATAGGATAGTTAATTCCGAGAGATTTAAAGACCCGGTTATAATGATCTCGGAATCAATGATAATAGCGCTTCCGAAAATGGAGGTCAAGGATTATCAGAGACTTCGTGAACTTAACAATATGCTGCGGGATCTCTTGTCTAAAGCATAATTCATATCGCGTGCCGGTTAATGTTTTTTCAGGCTCGTTTGTCCTGTTTTTTGTAACAGGACAAACGAGCTTTTTTGTATAACAGAAGCGCGCGGCGTGTCCTAAAATCTCAAATACTCGACATAAATACACTTGACAAATGGTCAATAGCTGATAAAATCAGAGGCAGTAAAATGGAGGTGCGCATGAAACTCGAAAATAAAGTTTCAATGATTACAGGAGCTGCCCGGGGAATAGGCAGGGAGATCGCAATGCTTTTCGCGCGGGAAGGCTCAGACCTGGCTATATGTGACGTTAATCAGGAACTTCTGGATTCAACAAAGAACGAAATTGAGAAAGCTACGGGCAGAAAAGTTATTGCTGAAAAAGTGGATGTTACCTCGCCCGAAGATGTGGAGAAGTTTACCAAGAAAACCCTTGACAATTTTGGCAATTTGGATATACTTGTCAACAATGCGGGCATTACAAGAGATAATTTAGTTATGAGAATGTCCGAACAGGAATGGGACACGGTACTGAATGTAAACCTCAAAGGCGCGTTTAACTGTATAAAATCAGTTGCCAGACCCATGATGAAAAAGCGGAGCGGTAAGATAGTAAACATGGCATCAATAATAGGCCTGATGGGTAACGCGGGCCAGGCTAATTACGCGGCCAGTAAGGGCGGCCTGATAGCCATGACCAAGACTGTGGCAAAAGAACTTGGTTCACGAAATATCAATGTAAACGCTATAGCACCAGGATTTATACAAACCGATATGACTGATAAGCTTTCAGGGGAATCAAGAGAGAAACTTTTGGGGCTTATACCGCTCGGAAGGATGGGTAAAGCTTCGGATGTGGCTAAAATAGCGTTGTTTCTCGCGTGTGATGACTCGGAATATGTTACGGGTCAGGTTATTCAGGTAGATGGTGGGATGGTTATGTAGAAAACGGGTTCATGGTTATCTAACCAAACCGTAAAAAGGAGGAACAGATGTCAGAAGTTGCTGAAAAGGTAAGATCCATTGTTGCTGATCAGCTTGGTGTTAAGCTTGAAGAAGTGAAAGACGATGCCAAATTTATCGATGATCTTGGTGCCGATTCTCTTGACACCGTTGAGTTGGTTATGGCTCTTGAAGAAGAGTTCGGGGCTGAAATACCAGATGAAGACGCGGAGAAACTCACTACCGTTGGCGAAGCTATTACATATATCGAGGAAAAAGCGTCAGGCAAATAACGGCCTAATGGCAGAATATTAATTTATAACCAATCGAAAAATATGTCCAAAATAAGAGTAGTCCTTACGGGGGTAGGTGTTGTTACCCCCGTGGGGAACAATATGAGAGATTTCTGGGATGCGGTTGTAGAAGGCAAAACCGGAGTAGCGCGCCTTACAGCGTTTGACCCGACACCGTTCAATTCACATATCGCCGCTGAGGTGAAAAACTTTGACGCGTCAAAGTTTATGAACCCGAAACAGGAAAGGCGTCTCGACAGTTTTGTGAAATTTGCTATTGGGGCCGCGAAAATGGCGTTTGAGGACAGCGGCCTGGACATGAACGCTATATGCAGGGAGAAAGCGGGTGTTTATATCGGGTCAGGTATCGGCGGGTTGCAGACAGTTGAGCGGGAACATCAAAAGTTTCTTGTTACAGCCGCTACGGAAGATGAATTCAAGGCCGCGGCTAAAATATCGCCTTTTCTTATTCCTATGCTGATAGCAAACATGGCTTCCGGGCTGGTTTCTATTGAACTGGGATTTAAAGGCCCCAATTCCGCGACAGTTACCGCGTGCGCGAGTGCCAGCCATTCGATCGGGGACGCGTTTAGAATTATGCAGCGTGGAGAAGCCGATATAATGGTAGCAGGCGGTTCCGAAGCGGCAACGACAAAGATGGGATTCGGGGGGTTTTGCGCTCTCAAGGCGCTTTCCAGCCGGAATGATGACCCCGCGAAAGCCTCGCGGCCCTTTGACCGGGAAAGAGACGGTTTTGTAATGGGAGAGGGATCGGCTGTAGTTGTTCTTGAAGAGCTTGAGCATGCTAAAAAACGCGGCGCGCGTATTTATTGTGAAATAGTCGGATATGGGATGAGCGGGGACGCTTACCACATGACCGCGCCGGATCCTTCGGGAGACGGAGCGGTAAGATGTATGCAGTATTCGCTTGAAGACGCGGGGCTTAACACGGATGATGTGGATTATATAAACGCGCACGGAACTTCTACGCCGCTCAACGACAAAATGGAGACAGCGGCGATAAAGACAGTTTTCGGTAAAAGGGCGTATGAGATAGCCGTCAGTTCCACAAAAGGCGTTACAGGCCATTTACTGGGTGCGACAGGCGCGGCTGAGATTATCGTATGCGCGAAAGCCATAGAAACCGGAATAATACCTCCTACCATAACTTATGAATACCCGGATCCTGAATGTGATCTCGATTATGTCCCGAATGTAGCCAGGAAAGCTGATGTTAAGGTAGCCATAAGCAATTCCCTTGGATTCGGCGGGCATAATGTCACTCTGGCAGTCAAACGGTTTGACAAATAATGGATTCATTAAACCTCGATGTTTAAGTAAGTCAATATGTCAAATTGTTGGTGGATTAATGACTATTTTTGGTGTCTTCAAACGATGCAAAGGAGCTATTTATGGATTATCTGTTGACTGAAGAACAACAAATGATTAAAGACCTGTGCAGGCAAATCGCGGAAGAAAAAATTAAGCCGGTCGCGGCTCATTATGATGAGACTGGGGAATTCCCGTGGGAAATAGTTAAGATCCTCGCGGATTCGGATATATGCGGTATTTATATACCGGAACAATACGGCGGAATGGGCGGAGGGGGTTTTTGACCTTGCCATTGCGACGGAAGAACTTTCATGGGGATGCGGCGGTATTTCTCTCGCTTTCGCGGCAACAGGCCTTGGAACGTTCCCGATCATTCTCTACGGGAATGAAGCGCAGAAAGCGAAGTATCTTCCCCAGATCGCCGCGGGCAAAAAACTGGCGGCTTTTTGTCTGACTGAAGCGGAGGCCGGTTCTGACGCCGGGAGCATAAAGACCACCGCGGAGAAAGACGGTGATTTTTATGTGCTGAATGGAACAAAACAGTGGATCACTAACGGGGGAGAAGCTGAGATCTATACTGTGGTAGCCATGACTGATAAGTCAAAAGGTGCCAGAGGCGCGAGTTGCTTTATCGTTGAAAAAAGTATGCCGGGTGTAAGTTTCGGAAAAAAAGAAAATAAGCTCGGGATAAGAGGTTCAGCCACGCGTGAGGTTATTTTTACTGACTGCCGCGTGCCAAAAGAAAATTTACTTGGAAAAGAAGGCCTCGGTTTTATCGTAGCCATGAAAACGTTTGACCATTCGCGCCCCGGGGTAGCGGCGCAGGCTGTAGGTATAGCGCAGAGGGCGCTGGATGAAGCTGTGAAGTACGCTCATGAAAGGCGTCAGTTCGGGCATACGATCTCATCTTTCCAGGGTATCCAGTTCATGCTTGCCGATATGGCCATACAAATAGAAGGCGCGAGGGCGCTGGTTTTTTCAGCGGCGCGCATGATAGATTCAGGCGCCAAAAATATAGCAAAAGTATCGGCTATCTGTAAGACTTTCGCTTCGGATACGGCCATGAAAGTAACGACGGACGCGGTGCAGATCCTCGGAGGTTATGGATACATGAAAGAATACCCGGTTGAAAAACTTATGAGGGACGCTAAAATTACTCAGATATATGAAGGCACTAATCAGATACAGAGGGGAGTAATTGCTTCCGCTCTTATCAAAGAAGGCCTGTCAAAATAATATATGCCATTGTGCGGAGAAAATATGAAGATCATTGTGTTAATAAAGCAGGTTCCCGATACAACAGACGTAAAGATCGATCCCGTGACAAACACCCTGAAACGGGAAGGGGTTGAATCAGTCATAAATCCGTTTGATATGTATGCGATAGAGGAAGCCATACGTGTTAAAGAGAGATTGGGAGAGGGGGAGGTCATGGTAATAAGCATGGGCCCGCCCCAGGCTGAATCGGCGCTCAGAGAGGCTATTTCCATGGGATGTGACCAGGCGGTTCTCCTCAGCGACAGAAAGTTCGCGGGAAGTGATACCTGGGCTACAAGTTATACACTTGCCCAGGCTATAAGAAAAGCGGGCGGCTATTCAATGATTTTTTGCGGCAAGCAGGCTTCTGACGGGGATACAGCTCAGGTAGGCCCGGGTATTTCCACGCATTTGGATATACCGCAGGTCACTTATGTTAAGAAGATCGAAAAAATAGATAAGAGCCACGCGGTAGTTCACAGGATGACGGAGGAAGGCTATGATATCATAGAAACTCCTCTGCCTGCTGTTTTTACTGTAGTAAAAGAAATAAATGAGCCGAGGCTGCCGTCGTTAAAAGGAAAAATGAAGTCTAAAAAAGCTGAAATACCGGTATGGACCGCGGCGGATATTAACTGCCTTGAAGAAAAAATAGGCCTTGACGGGTCACCTACAAGAGTTATGAAAATTTTCACGCCCCCGGCGCGTGAAGGAGGGCGGATACTTGAAGGAGAACCGTTTAAAGTGGCAAAAGAGCTTTCGGTATTTTTGAAGGAAGTTCTTGCGGGCGTATGATCCTTCCGCGGGAATGGACGCGGACCGGCCCTGTGCGCGATTTTGTAACTTATCGATGGAGATGAAATGGCTGATAATGAGGCGATAAAAATTCTAAATGATAAATGCGTGGGGTGTACCCTTTGTGTCAAAGTATGCCCTTTCGGCGCTATTACCATGGTTGAAAAAAAAGCGCTTATTGACCTGACAAAATGTACATTGTGCGGGGCATGTGTACAGGCATGTAAATTCAACGCTATTATTTTGCGCGAGAAGGATGATAAAAAAGTTTTAGACTTTTCCGCGTATAAGGATGTATGGGTTTTCTGCGAGCAGAAAAAGGGCAAAGTCCAGTCGGTTTCTTTTGAGCTACTGGGAAAGGGCAGGGAGCTCGCGGATAAACTGGGCGTAAAATTGTGCGGTGTGGTCCTCGGCGATAATATGGAGCCTGCCTGCAAGGAGATAATAGCCCGCGGCGCGGATAAGGTTTATCTTGTGGATTCCCCGAAACTGAGGGCTTATCAGGATGACCCTTACACAAAAGTGCTGACAGCGCTCTCTCTTAAATATAAGCCTGAAATCATCCTCTGCGGCGCTTCCACAATAGGCAGGAGCCTCATATCAAGAGTGGCTGTTAAATTAAACGCGGGGTTAACGGCTGATTGTACGGGCCTTGATATCAATCCTGAAGACAAGCTGCTTCTTCAAACCAGGCCGGCGTTCGGCGGGAACATTATGGCTACCATAATTTCTCCGAATACACGCCCGCAGATGGCCACTGTCCGCCATAAGGTTATGAAAGAATCGGATCCTGACTTTTTAAGAAAGGGTGAAATCATACGAGAGTCGTTACCTGAGGAGACGTTTACTTCAAGAAGCAGGGTTATCGATATAGTCGAAGAAATTGAGGAAACAGTAAACCTGGCGGAAGCTGATATAATCGTTTCCGGCGGAAGGGGTGTGGGGTCAAAAGAGAATTTTCAGCTCATAAGGGAACTTGCTCTCGCGATCAACGGCGCGGTTGGGGCTTCCCGCTCAGCTGTTGACGCGGATTGGATCCCTTATTCTCACCAGGTGGGGCAGACAGGTAAAACAGTATGCCCGAAAGTATATATCGCCTGCGGCATAAGCGGCCAGATACAGCATTTGATAGGTATGAAGTCCGCGGATGTTATTGTAGCGATCAACAAAGATCCTGACGCGCCTATTTTTAAAGTCGCGACATATGGAATAGTGGATGATCTTTTTAAAGTTGTGCCTTTACTCATTGAGAATTTCAAGAAAAAACAGGGCTGCTCTTAGTATAAGGGCGTACCTTTTTTGCCAGGGAAAAACATACTTTTCAGTATATATACAATAAATTGTTGTTTAGTCCACTTATTAACACTACATATTGCGATAACCCCAATCTTTAGCTTGACAATATTTGCACGCTTTAGTACACTTTAACAATACGAATAGTATAGATAATATTAATAAGTTTCCCGTTTTTAGATCAGGGTTTTACTTTTTTTGAAACTTTCAGGAGAGTATCATGCATTTTAAGAAACTTGAAATAGTGGGGTTTAAATCTTTTTTAAACAAAACAAAGCTGGAATTCGAACCGGGCGTTACAGCTATTGTCGGCCCGAATGGATGCGGGAAAAGCAATATCGTTGACGCTATTAAATGGGTTCTGGGGGAACAGTCTTCCAAATCCATGAGAAGTTCCGCTATGCAGGATGTTATTTTTAACGGTACGGAAAAATATGAGCCGGTAAATCTCTCTGAAGTTTCGTTGACATTATCGAATGAGGATAGAGCCCTTCCTCTGGATTATGATGAAGTTACAATAAGCCGTAAGCTATACCGTTCAGGGGAAAGCCTTTATCTGGTCAATAAGACGCCTGTCAGGCTCACGGATGTAAGGAACCTTCTTATGGGCACAGGTATGGGGACAAGTTCATATTCGGTCGTTGAGCAGGGGCGGATGGATATGATACTGAGTTCAAAACCGGAGGAGAGGCGTTTTTTGTTCGAGGAAGCAAGCGGGATAACACGGTATAAATCTAAAAAAAGAGAAGCCCTTATTAAACTGGAACATACACAGGAAAACCTTCTGCGGATAAATGATATTCTCCGGGAGGTCGAAAGGCAGATCAAGGCTATAGAAAGACAGGCGCGTAAGGCGGAAAGATATAAAGTCAAATTCGAGGAATTGAAAGGGCTGGAAATAAAAACCGCCTATAGAAAATACAAAAGCCTTACTTCGGAAAATGCCAATATCGGGAGCGCTAATGATGAGTTGAGCGAGATCTATGGAAGCCTCAGCGCGGGTGTGGAGGAATTATCTTCGTCTCTTGTACAGATAAAAGAGGAATACAACACTCTTCTGGAAGATCTGCAGGCGTCACAGGGCGAGGTCCTGCAGGTATCATCCGATATCGATAAATTCAAACACAAAATGGAAATAAATGCCGAAAGGATCCAGGAGTTCCGTAAAAGCGTCGCGCGGCTTGACTGGGAGATAGAGGAAGCGGCGGAGAGAAAATCAGCGCTGAAAAGCAGGCTTGACAGCCTGAAGTCGAGGTTTGAAGAAGTAAAACAAGAGAGAGAAAAAAAAGATCAGGAACTCGGCGCGTCAGACGAGAAAATGCGTGATATTAACGGGAAACTCGAACATCATAAGAATGAGTTGAAACTGAACAGGGAAAAAATGGTAGATATCGTGTCTGATCAGACTAAACTCAAAAACGCGCTTATTAAAGTCGATGCCGACACGCAGAACGCCCTTTCCAGAAAGAAGCGGCTGAACATGGAGAAAGCCGGTGTTGAATCGGAAAAGGAGAATATACTTGAGGAAATAAAGAGCGTGGATCTGAAAGCGGAAGCGGCAAACAGGGAGCTTGAAGATAAAAAACAGGAGTTTTACGGGTTTAATGACGAATATTTAAAAGCTCAGAACAGGATGTCCGATCTTAAGAATAATAAACATGAGAACGAGAAAAAATTGAATACCGTAAAACCGCGCAGGCAGTTCCTTGAAAAACTGATAAAGGACCGCGAGGGGATAAATCAGAGCGTTAAAGATGTCATGAAACAGACCGAGCGCGGGGACGGCTCTTTTTCGGGTGTTCACGGGATCTTATCGGAGCTTGTCAGCGTGCGGGAGGATTATGAAGAGTCCCTTGAGGCTGTTTTGGGCGGCCTGGCGCAGGCTATAGTCGTGGAAGACCGTAAAACCGCGGATTCAATAGTTGATTATCTCAGGGAAAACTCAAAGGAGAGTATAACTCTTATTGTTCTGGATGAACTGAAAAAGATGTACGGGGTTACTGAAAATAAGCGCATTGAAGGCGCCTGCCTGATGGATATAAACGGTATTTTTTCGGCGGAGGAATCTTTTCTAACATGCCTGCGCGCTTTGCTGAATGATTATTTCATCGCTGATTCTTTCGATGACGCTAAGAAAACCGTGGAAGATAAAGAAGATTTTTCCGGAATAATAGTCGGAAAAGACGGGGAAATATACCGTAAGGGCATGAGGAGGACAAAGAATTTTTCGGGGAAAGATATAGTCCCATTATTGGGGAGAAATGAAAAGGTTAAACAGCTT
>JBDRAX010000186.1:0-20795 GCA_043823375.1 Candidatus Omnitrophota bacterium
CCGTAAATACCAGCACCCGTTTCACTAAAAAGCGTATCTCCAGAATCTGCCGTGTAATAACAGAATAGGCGAGTATGGCTATACCCGGCGCCATAAAAGCGTACGCGAAGTAACAAGTTTGAGATCCGTACGCGGATATGAAACTCACCAGTGACATAGCCGTGAGAAAAAGCGCCGGGAAAAGATATTTTATCTGAAGATATTTTTTTGGGGTATAATACTGTTTTGGGAAACGCCTCGCCATATACAGAATAAGCGTGAAAAAACCTTTAGCGCACAAAAACGCCGCGAAAATAAAAAAAACCGAACACGCGATACCCGCTCTGGGATAAAAACCCCATGAATATGAATATACTCCGTTAAAAAAAAAGTTTGACCAGCTGAGAAAAACTGAAAAAAAAGCCGCTATATACCCTGCCGTTACATACTTCCCAAACAGCTTCCCCTGTGGATTCAGCGAGATACAGGAAACGTGATAGATGAAAACCGGCATGAATATAACGCCGATAGCCCCTGTCCTGAACCATGCCAAAGCTGTTTCGGCGTTAACGGCGGTAACTGCCGCGCCGAATGGAGCAAGCCATAGAAACGCGGCGAAACACGTAAGAGCCGACATCCTGTTCAGTTTCGAAGCCTTGTTCTTAAAAAAAACATAAATACCAGCGAGTAACACCGCTATCCCCACGGCTATCTGCGTTAAAGAATAAAACGACATACCCATTTTTTTATACTCCCGTATATTTCTTGAACGCCAGACAGGCGTTATTCCCGCCAAATGCCAGTGAATTATTCAGGACCACGTTCATGTTTTTACTCCTCGCTTCATTCGCAACGCAGTCAAGATCGCACTCCGGGTCAACTGTCTCATAATTTATCGTCGGCGGTATAACGCCGTTCTTTACAGCCAGGCAGCAGGAAACAGCCTCGATCGCGCTCGCCGCGCCCATCGTATGCCCAAGCATTGATTTGATCGAGCTTACTGCCAGTTTTTTCGAATAGCCGCCGAACACGCGTTTTATCGCTTCAGTCTCGGCTTTATCATTCGCCGGTGTCCCCGTGCCGTGAGCGGAAATATAATCAACTTCACCTTCGTTTATCCCGCTGTTCTTCAAAGCCTTCCGCATCACTTTCTCTATCCCGTTAACATCGGGCGCGGTCATGTGACGCGCGTCACAACTCAAACCGTATCCGGCTATTTCAGCATAGATCTCAGCGCCCCGCTTCTTAGCTGATCCAAGTTCCTCAAGCACAAGCATACCGGCCCCTTCACCGACCATCATGCCTTTGCGGTTTTTATCGAACGGCTGGCATTTTTCCGGAGCCATGGCGAACAACCTGCTGAAACCGGTGAAAGTGATACGTGACATCGGGTCAGAACCGCCCGTAAGCATAATGTCATACTGCCCTTTCCGTATCAGATCATAGGAATACCCGATAGAATAATTCCCCGCTGAACACGCGGTAGGTATCACGCTGTTCAAACCGCGCAGGCCCAGGCAATAACCGATCTGGTTCGATAATTTATTCCCCGGATACTTGACCACATTAGCCGCCCACACGCTTTCTTCCCCCTGCCGTACCCAGTATTTATTGATCTGTTCAAGAGACTGGATATCAGCCATTGTCGTCCCGACAATAGCGCCTATCCGGGATCCTCCGGTTTTTATCCCCGAATCCGCGACAGCCATTACAGCGGACGCTACCGCGAATCTGGACGCCCTGGCCGCATCTTTAATAAATACGGCCGGCATATATTTCTCCGGAGCGAAATCTTTCACTTCCCCGCCGTTATGGAATTCATATTCATCCGTATTAAACGTGGTTACAGGGCTAATACCGTTCTTACCGGCAATGAGATTGTTCCAGAAAACCTCCCTGCCGGTCCCGATCGAGGTAATAACCCCCACACCTGTGACAACAACACGCCTGTTCATCATTGTTTCGCGTTCACGATCTCCATAGTAAGGTCAAATAAACTCGACAAGTTCATTATTTTTCCCAGGTATTCTTCCGGTATCTGCACACCGTATTTTTTCTCGATGGCCGCCATTATTTCGAGAGCCTGCATTGAATCCATCTCAAGATCATCCACAAAATTCGCCTCACGCGTTATTTGTTCCGGTTCAATCTCGACTATTTCCGACACAAGAGACCTGAGATCATTCTCCAGAGTTACTGGGTCTAAAGACGCCATATCCCCACCTCCTTTTTGATTCCCGTGATAAACGGCCGCCGCGCGTTCACATTGTAAGCCCGCCGTCAACTGTTATTACCTGCCCCGTTATATAGCTCGACTTATCGGAAACCAGAAATAACGCGGTTTCCGCTACTTCGTCTATCGCGCCAAACCTCCCGAGAGGGATCGCGCCTAAATACTCCTGCCGCAGTTTATCTTTTATCCCGCCCGTCATATCCGTCTCAATAAACCCAGGGGCCAGGGCATTTACCCGGATATTATACGAGGCGACTTCTTTCGCTAAAGACTTTGTAAAACCTATTATCCCCGCTTTGCCTGAAGAATAATTCACCTGCCTCGGCATCCCCGTTATGCCCGCCACTGAAGTTATATTGAGGATATTGCCGTGTTTCTGTTTCATAAAAGTCACTATCGATGCCCTGGCAAGGTTAAAAACACCTGACAGATTCGTATCGATAACGTCGTCCCAGTCTTTTTTTTCCATAAGCATAAGGGCCTTATCTCTTACGATGCCCGCGTTATTAACGATAATATCAAGCCTTCCGAAATGTTTTTTCACATCTTCGACCATTGCTCTTATGCCGTCATGATCGGAAATATCGCGGTTGAACATAAGAGCGCGCCTCCCCATGTTTTCTATATTTTCCTTCAACTCCACCGCTTCATCTTTACTTCGCAGGTAATTAAACGCTATATCGGCCCCGTTTTGCGCGAAGCGCATTGCTATAGCCTTTCCTATGCCCCTGGACGCGCCGGTAACTATCGCGGATCTTCCTGCAAGCAGCATTACGTTTATACCTCCTTTTCAAAAATACACAATGGTAGAGCGTTCTATCCGAACCTTGATACCACTAATGACGAATTCGAGCCTGTGGGACTGAACGAATTCACAAGTATGCGCTTTATCTTTGCAGTACGCGCCTCATTAGGCACATAGTCGAGATCACACCGCGCGTCCGGAGTTTCATAATTGATCGTAGGCGGTATAAAATCGTTTTTTATAATACCGAGGCTCGCGGCAAAGTTCATAGCCCCTGAAGCAGAAAAAGATTCTCCTATCATGGATTTTATACTGCTTATCGGGATCGATCCCGCTTTGTATCCGAAAACCTGTTTTACCGCTCGGGTCTCCATAATATCACAGTCGATCGTTGAATTCGCGCTGGCTGAAATATAATCGATCTCATCCGTGTTAATTTCAGCGCTTTTCAATGCCTCGGAAACAGCTTCTGCCGCCCCCCTCGCGCGCGGATTATAGATGTTCCGTGACCCGGGGTCAAAACACGCGCCGTAACCGTTTATCTCACCATAGATCGCGGCGCCCCTCGCCTTCGCGTGTTCCAGTTCTTCCAGCACAAAGATCGCCGCCCCTTCCCCCAGTACTATCCCGGTACGCCTTTTATCATAAGGGCAATTAACCTCGGCCCCGCCTGGGCGGGATCCCGCCAGACGCCCGATCTTATAAAACCCTTTGAACGTATGCTCGCACATTTCCTCGACGCCTCCGGCTAATACCGTATGGTATTCATAAAGCTCCATCATATTTACCGCGTAGTAAATCGAGTCTATCCCGGAACAAAATCCGGAACATATAGTGGAATTAAAACCCTTGATATTGAATTTGATCGAGATCTGGCTGGCGGGAGAATTTATCACAGTATTGGGGAACAATGCCGGATTAACGCTCCGCGGGCCTTCGGACAGACATACCTTGTCAAATTCACTGATAGAATAAACACTGCCCATTGTAGACCCCAGAGAAACCCCCGTGTGATCGGTTTCTTCCTCCGGGACAATAACGGGTAAACCCGCGTCTTCAAGAGCCATTTTAGAAGCGCACAGCGCGAGAAGCGTTGTACGATCGAGATTTCTCAACCCCTTTTTTCCTAAAACTTCCCCCGGATCAAGATCCGAAATTTCCCCCGCTGACTTACTGTTCAACCCCATGGTATCAAAAGAAGCCACACGCTTGATGCCGGAATGCCCTTCCCGCAAAGCTTCCCAGAAAGCCTTTTTCCCGAGGCCGTTCGGTGCCAATACACCTATTCCTGTGACTGCGATACGTTTGCGCATTGTTTTGTAAAATAAAAAAATGTAAATTACTCGTTTATAAAAGAGGAGGTACAGGACACTTTTTTTTCCTGTCCCTCGATCCATTTGTCAATAGTCTCTTTTTTAAATCTCCACTTTGAGCCAACCTTGAACGCCGGTATCTTCCCTTCCTGCGCGTGTTTATAGATCGTAACTACTTTCATCTTAAGATAATCTGCCAATTCCGCTACTGTCAGTATCGAATTAGACATAATTTCCCCTTATGTTTTATGAAAAAATCTATCATGCCGAAAATGCCGTTGAAAAAATAAGAACATCTTTTATATACACAAAGAATCTTTTATTTAAATCCTTCGATATCCTCAGGACGTATTACGGTTTGATGTTTTTTGTTATGTTTTATATATGGTATTGGCAATTTGTGTGTTTTCATTTTTTGTTTGTAATATCAAGTATAAACAAGAAAACCTGAAAGTCAAGGGTATGCCGGCATAAGCATTTTTCTACAAAAAGTTTTCCTTTTAACATAGCTGTTCAATACTGGAATAAAGCGAATCAGGATATTTTCTATGTATTTGCGCGAAAAATACTACTTATTTTTTTCGTCTGGATCTATTCTATCAACTTTGGGCAGTGAATTGAGAGCTTCATCAAGGGTCATATCATCAATCTCCGGCCCCTGAGACTGTTTTGCCTGTTCTTTCATAAGAATATCCCTGTAATAATGCTGTAACTTGTTCAGATCTTTACGGTTAGCCTTACTTATATCAAGAATTACCAGCACTATTGTCCCTGCCGTAAGCAGTAGCAGAGTAGCAAAAAATACAGCTAACTCAATCTTAGTCTTTTTTTCCATTTTCGTGAAAATACTCATATCCCTCCAGCTATTAGATAAATTCCACCCTTCTGTAGACATATTCAATAATACATAATGTTTTTTTGCAAAGCAACCTATTTTTCCTCTTTCCCGTTTTCCGAATCGTTATACATCAGAATGCTGTCAATATACTGCGCCAGGAGATCTTTATCATCTTTTGTTATTTCAAGTATCTGACTGCCTACCTCATATCCGTCCGAATCGTTTTTTTTACGTATCCAGGCGACTTTTGCTATGGCAATGATCGGTTTTGAATACATCGGAACAGCAATTTCAAGTATTAAACGGTTCGCGCGCGCGATAAATTTGTCAGCATTGAACCTTATCCCGCCCTGGGATAAATTAACGCTGAACAAATCCCCTGAAGTTGTCGCCGGAATATCATTAAACTTTCGCATACGAATGGGTATATGTGTATCAACCCTCTGATGTTTCCTCCTGCATACTGAGTTTTCCATTTCACACCTCCTTGTTGCGGAGCCTTTTCTTATTTCAGGCAGATACATTCACGTATCACAGTACGGTACGGTAAATATTACTGTCCGAAATGATCAACTCCGCGTTGATATCAAACATATCATTATGTTCTATTTCCCGGATGAAGTTCCCTTTGATAAAAACTGTAACAACAGCCCTGGCATATCTGCCATTGTTAATATGTTCATTTACTTCCGCAATAACCTCATCACTTGGGAGTTTTAAAAGAAACTGTTCTTTCAGGCCACAATGATTTTTGATTATCACATTCATTTTACTCACCTCCTGGCTACTTAAACACGGCATTAATTCACGCGTTCAAGCTTCCACTGTTACCCCCTTTCTGTTCCCTCCATTTTTTCATCTATTATAAGTATATCACAAAATTGCTCTTTGTCAATCATAAAATTAAAATAAAATCAACATAGAACAAAAAGTTATTATGGTAAGTAATTTAATTTATTATACTTACAACTTTTTGGTTAATTAAAAAATAGCTATATATTTGACCTATATCTAAAATGCATATTTAGAAAATCAATTTATTATTGACAAACTGGGATCCTTTAAGTAAACTTAAAAAAAAAGGAATGACGATGAAACTGCACGAAAAAATACGATACCTCAGAAAAAATGTTCTGAAAATTAACCTCAAGGATTTTTATAAAAAGCTTCGGAACATTTTCGGAGATAAAGCTATCACCTATTACAGCCTTTGCCGTATTGAAAAAGGCCATCGTGAAAGCGCCCGGATAAAAAGCCTGTATCAGATCTGTACAGGCCTTGGGATCTCTCTAAGCGAACTCAAAAAAGGCACTGAAGCCGAAGAATCTCGAATCGTAAAAATAATAAGGAAGTCCGATAGAATGGATAACCGTTACATTTATAACGAAAACGCGTACGCCAATATCTTAAGCTCCCGCGCGTTAAGTTTTCTCGCCATGGAACTTTTGATCAAACCCCGCGGCGAAACGAAGATCGAACAGGATTCCGTTGAAAGCAACCATTTTGAAAAACTAATAATTATGCTGCAGGGAAAGATAATGGCGCATATTGGAGAAGAGAAACACATCCTAAAAAAGGGCGACACACTGTCATTTGACAGCAGTATCCCGCATTATTTTCAAAATGTTTCAGCCACAGATAAAGTGAAATGTCTTATCGTGCAAAATCCTAAATCTTATTGATGATCATGTTTACGTAAAACGACGGATCCGCCAACGGGAAGGGTCAGACAGACGGGCTTATTTTTTCAACGCGGATATTCCCCTGCGTTTCAGAATATCTTCGAATTTTATGGATATTACGTTCAGGTTCAAAGGTTTCAGGACATAATCGGTCGCGCCTAATTCCATGGTTTCCTCCGCCACATCATCGCTGGACCATGAAGAAACAATGAGTATATCAATATCGGGCTTGATTTCTTTTACTTCTTTTATGACCGTTATCCCGCTTTTTTTAGGCATTTTTATATCCAGGATAAGCATATCGCAGGTATTTTTTCTGACAAAATTCACAGCATCTTCACCGTTCTCCGCCTCAAAAAAATCGCAATCGTAACGGAGCCCGAGATATTCCACTATAGTTGAGCGGACTTCTTTTTCATCATCGACAACAAGTATCAGTGGTTTACGCATCTATAACCTGCCTTCAAATTGTTGAATATAATTCAAGAGTATGCCTTCCAGATAATCCAGCCGGAAAGGCTTCGAGATGAAATCATCCGCCCCGAACCGCTTTGCTTTTTCAACCACCGCTTCATCACTTATCGTGGAAAGCATGATCACTTTTATTGAGTCATCGAATTCTTTTATTTTATTCAGTACGTCAAGGCCGTCAACATCAGGCATTTTAATATCGAGGAACACGATGCGGGGTTTATTGGACCGGACCAGGTTCATCGCGTCTTCGCCCCTGTTCGCGGTATCAACAGTATAACCCCTGTATTGAAAAAAACCCTTCAGGGTATCAGTGATCCCCTTCTCATCATCAACCAGCAGCAATTTTACCATACATAACACTTCCTTCAATTAAATGCTTCTTCAAAGGTGCGAATATAACACTTATATATAGTATACTTTAGCGTACAATAACAGTCAACAAATATACTTTTCGCTTTACGCCCTTCGCTCCACTATCGGCAGGACAAATTGGAAACTTGATCCCTTTCCATATTCGGATTCAGCCCAGATCTTCCCGCGATGTTTACTAATTATCTCTCTGGAGATCGCGAGCCCCAGCCCTGACCCTCCGGCCTTACGGGTTTCCGGATCACCTATCTGCTCAAAACTCTGAAAAAGCCGCGGCAGGTCTTCTTTCCTGATGCCTCGCCCCGTATCCTCCACGATCACATGTACAACAAGATCCTCTTTTATGGTACGTATTTTGACCCTTCCGGCATTAGTGAACTTTATGGCGTTATTAACAAGGTTAGTTATGACCTGTATGATCTTGTCTTTATCAAAATTTATCTCCGGAAGATTTTTGTCAAGGTCGATCAAAAGTTCCAGGCCTTTATCCTTAGCCAGGATATTCATACTTCTGTAAATTTCTTTCACGACGTCATTCATATCATTTTTCTGGATATAAAAAGGCATTTTACCCGAACCTATCTTCTGAAAATCCAGCACATCATTTATGAACCGGGCCAGGCGGTCGATGTTTTTCTTTGCCGTATCAAGAAAATCTCTCTGTTCGTCATTTATTTCCCCCACCGCGCCCCTCAGAACTATGCTTATTATCTCCTTTATGGCGGTAAGGGGCGTACGCAGTTCATGCGACACCATTGATGTAAATTCGGATTTTATGCTAATTACTTTTTTCATTCCTTCTTCAGCCCGCTTACGCACTGTTATATCTTCACCAAGTTTTACAAAATCCGTTATTACGCCGTCTTTATCGCGTATAGGCAGGATGACCACTTTTTCCCAGTATATTTCCCCGTTCTTTTTCTTGTTCGGCAGTTCTCCTTTCCATTCTTTCGCTGAACATATGGTATCCCATATACGTTTATATTCAACGTCAGATAACTGCCCCGATTTAAGTATCCGGACATTCTTCCCTACGACATCGTCCGGTAAGTATCCCGTTATTTCGGAATAACTGGGGTTAACATATTTTATGATACCTTTGTTGTCACTGATAACGATAAGGCTCGGGCTTTCTTCCATGATCAGATTAACTTTATCAAGCTCGAATCTTAACATGTCACGTTCATGGAGTATATCCCGCGTTCTATTCACAGACATTAAATAGACAACTACAAACGTAATTAACACGCAACCGATCATGCTTATGATACAAAGGAAACTGAAATTCATAACTGCCCCGTCTTTAAATTGTCCATGCCGCCAAAAACCGCTCTTTTATCACGACGAAGAGCGCCGCAACAGCATTTTGACCCTGGCAATAAGTTTTTCGTATTCAAAAGGTTTTGTAATATAATCATCCGCGCCGGCGTTTATCCCCTGGAGTTCGCTCTCCATGTCATCCCGCGCGGTTAAAAGCATTACAGGTATTACCGCGGTATCGAGCCGTTTTCTGAGCGCTCTTACCGCCTCGAAACCGTTCATCTTAGGCATCGTCACATCGCTTACGATCATATCGGGTTTTTCTTTTATCGCCAGTTCAACAAGTTCTTTACCGTCTCTGGCCTTTACTACCCTGTACCCCACACTTGTAAGGTTCTTTTCGATCACTTTCAGGATATCTTCTTCATCATCCGCGATGAGTATTTTTTTTGTTTCCCGTTCCATATGGGGCCGTTCCAGAGCCTGCTCTACTTCCAGCACCTCGGCAACCTTCGCGACTTCCTCCATGGTAGTAAGCCCCATCGCCACCTTTCTCATGCCTGACTCCGCGAGTGAACGCAGCCCCTCTCTTTTAGCCACATTAAAAACCATGTCTTCCGTGACTCTCGCGTTGATAAGCTCTCGTATTTTGTCTTTCATTTTGAGCAGTTCAAAGATCGCCGTTCTTCCGTATGAGCCCGTAAAACCGCATTTATCGCACCCGGACCCTTTGAAAAACTTCTTTATCTGCATTTTAGTAATATATGTTTCGAACTTACACATAAGATCCGGAACGGGAGTATATTCCTTTTTACAATAAGGGCATATACACTTTACCAGGCGCTGGGCTATAATAAGAATGATGGATGAAGAGATCATGTAAGGCTCGAGCCCGATATCGAACAATCTGGTGATCGTAGCCACGGAATTGTTCGTATGTAACGTGGAAAGGACCAGGTGGCCTGTCAAAGAAGACCTGAACGCTATCTCAGATGTTTCTTTATCCCTGATCTCGCCTACCAGGATAGCGTCAGGGTCCTGGCGCAGAATGCTCCTCAGGCCGTTAACAAAAGTAACATTTTTTACCGGGTTTACCTGCATCTGGTTTATGCCCTCTACCATGTATTCCACGGGATCTTCAATTGTTACTATGTTTTTGTGGTTCTGTTTAATGAAATTCAATGCCGCGTAAAGAGTCGACGTCTTTCCTGAACCGGTAGGCCCGGTTACCAGGATCATACCCTGCGGCGCGCGTAACGCTTCCTGAAAAATCGCGAGTTCTTCCTTCTCGAGCCCTATGCTGTCAAAACTTATTTTAGCTTCTTTCGGGTCCAGTATGCGTATTTCGACTTTTTCGCCATGAACAATGGGAATAGTGGAAACCCTCAGGTCAACTATTCTGCCGCCTACTGAAATAGTGGTACGCCCGTCCTGCGGCGTCCTTTTTTCCGCGATATTAAGATCACTGATGATCTTTACGCGCGCGACAAGAGACGCGAAAAAAGCCGCCGACAGTTTCGTAACCTCGATCAATTCCCCGTCGATCCTGTACCGGATAAGCAGAGAATCTTTCTGCGGCTCAAGGTGTATATCACTCGCTCTCTCTTTTATCGCGTCCGACAAAATGAAATTCAGCAGTTTAACTACCGTCGAAGTATCCCCGTTCAGCTGTTCAATATTAACTATCTGCGCTCCCGAACTGAGATGGTCCGGGATCTCAATACTTGTATCCTCACTTATATTTTTCAGAAGGCTGTACAGATTATCATCTGAATGATAATACTTCTCAGATATCTCATCTATCTGGCTCTTTTTGATCAAAACCGGCCTGATGTTAAGCTGAGTTTTACACCTCAAATCATCCAGTGTGACGATATCCTGGGGATCGGTAGTTCCGACTACCAGTGTATTACCGTCCTTGCGTATGGGAAAAACGCCAAGGCGTCTGGCATCCGCATATGGAATATATGTAGTCGCCGATGAATCTATCTGTTCCCTGTTTATGTCAAAAACAGGCATATTAAACATCTTTGAAGCGACCTGGATCAAAATGTCTTCACTGATAAATCCCATCTCAACCAGCAGCGCGTGCAGGGGTTTCCGGGCGCCGAGCTGCTTTTCCCGGGCATCATTGATCTGTTCCATGGTAACAAGATTCTGTTTAAGCAGTTCATTTATAAGGGATGTCATTTTATCGGTTCTCCATAATAATACGCGGTATATAATAATATTGTAAATATACGGTTGGTTTTAAGTTTATCTTATAATATACCAATAAACAAGACCGAAACTGTGATTTCCATAAACCTGCGGTAAAAATTTTTCACAAAAAGATAACACGCATATTTTCAAAATACTGCCCCGACGTCCGGCGGGTATTCTGCGGCCGCTGTTTTTGCTTTTAATGACATCGCATTCAAAACATACCTTGAATAAAAATCCCGGATAAAAAATAAGAACCCGGGATAAGCGACAACTTCACACTTTCCCGGGTTCTTATAGCCGTTCTCTACCGTTTTACCGATCTTCCGTGACCGCCCTACTCATATATGGCACGCGTCAGGGCCGGTCATTACGCGGCTGACAGCATCTCATTATACATCTTCATTTCTTCCTGGATCCTCTTATAGTCTATCTTCCGGATCCTCGGCATTAAAATATACCAGTTCGCGAAACCATCCCTGGCCTTCACATTTCCTATGCTATTGTTTATATCCTTACCCTTAACCGCGATCTCAAGCATAGCGTATAAGAGATGTGACGCGACACCCATTACGCCCTTTTCATTCTGAGTCATCTGGACATATATCGGAGCGTCCGGAGTATTCAGGATCCCCGCTTCCTGCTCCGTAAGGCTTCTGGTATCCCCTATGACTATGCGGCTGTTTTTATCCGCGTTCGGGAAAGTCTGCCTTACAGTTTCAAGTGTCACGTTAAGAGCCGCCTCCGCTGAGACGATTTTCACGTTCCCGGCGTTAAGGTATTTCCCGAGCCCTGTATTTTTCATATACCGGTCCCGCAAAGAGTCCTTTTCGGCTTGCGTCATTTCACTGCCGTCAGCTTTTGGAGGAGCTTTCACTCTGACCTGTATAAATTTGGAAGCCGCTTCCCTGACTGTCTCCTTATCAAGCCCCATAGCCGCTATACCGTTAGCTATAATACTGAGTTCCGCGGGGCTTTCCACTGCTATACTCAGATATTTCTGCTCAAGCCGTTCCACTTCCCTGGCGTAATCATTCGGGTTTACCGAAAGTTTCATGCCTGAAAGGACTCTTGCAGTGTGGGCTTTATCCAGCCTGATCTGGTATATGCTCTTTTCCGAAAGCTCCAACGACTCAATATCATCCATTACCCGGACCAGTATGCCAGCGATATTTCGCAGTTTCGCGATATCTGCTATTTTCCGCCTGGTACCGGAGGTTAGAGCCGTTATCTCGGGGTGGAGAAGCCTGATAACTTCCCGCCTGGTATTTCTGACAAAATGTTTTACAAGTTTTTCCATATCCCCCGCGTCGCGCACATCACCCGGTGTAATATCTATCAGCACCGCGATGGATTTTTTCACAGGCATCCCGGCTTTCAGCTCTTCCAGCATTTGCTGTTTATTTTCCGCCGTTATCTCAACTATTTTAAATTTGTCTTCAAGGCGGGAGATCGTCTTTTTATCAAGCAAACTCATAACCTTTGCTGGTATGCCTATTCTCACCTGATAACTGTCTATCTTTTCGTTATACCGGGAAGCCTTGACCATATCCACAACAAATAACATGCCCAGCACCGTTAAAACAGGGAGGATAAGAATACCCTGGACCAAATATATCATCGCTTCATTCTGTATTCCCCAGGCGTGAAGTAATTCATGGAGATAACTGAATCTCTGCGTAAAAATTGACTGGTCAGCCATTTTCTTCTTATTCACGAATATTTCTTTCCCTGCCGTGTAAGATATTCTCTTTTCAGACGGGTCAGTGATCTCCCGCGCGTTCTGGAACGCGTTTATCAGCCTCATGACATCATAGCCCGCGCCTTTTGTTTCCTGAGATTCAGAAATCCTGAGAGAGCGCGCCTGCTGTAAAAATACCGACGCGCTGACAGCCGATGACAGTACGACATACAGCAAAACTTTTAACTCCAGGCAGAGTGTGGCTGAAAAAGCGTGGATAAGCGCCGCGCCAAAAGCCCCGGTAAGCGCGGCTATCACGGAAGCGCGGAAAGTATCGACATAGCTCACATATCTTTTTTGAGGGATTTGAGGGACAGGGATCCCGCGTTTGCGGAGTTCTTCCGATAGCAGGCCTTTCCCACTCGAAATTTTACGCGCGAGGACTACCGCTCTCGCGTCATTTTCTTCGTCCACCCTTTTCCCTTTATCGTAAAACCCCTCTTTAATTCTGTTTATAATATCGACCGCCTCCAAAATATTAAGGTAACTCTGCTCGAAATTCTGCCTGTTATATTCCATAAGTGATTTCCTGTGCGCGGCCTCCGCCTTATCCAGCAATTCCAATACATCTTTTTCGGAGAGAATACCTTTCCCCGATCTTTTATCCGGCAATTGCTTTACGCTATTATCCGGCTGTTCTGTTTTGGGCCCCGTAGTAACCTTTTTAGCCGATGAAATTCCGATAACAGAATAAAAGAGTACACCCAGAGCCAGCATTACCAGGAAAATTCTGCCTACCAATCGAGCGGGATGCGGAATATCTTTAAGGCGCCTGTATACCTGCGTATACTTCTGCCTCTTAATCCTTGTAGCCCGGAATGTTCTTTTTTGCCCCGCAAATGCGCCACTGACAAAGCTGGCTGCGGGAAGAATCGACAAGTTATTATCGTTTTTCATCAGGCTTCCCCCGGCTGACACGGATCCCGCGGGCACGGATAAATCCGTGGCAACTTTTGGATTAACTTGTTCCCCGCTACCATCATTTTCTTCCATCTCAATTATCTCGATCTGTTCATCCTCAAAAAATTCTCCTTCCAGTTCCCAATCATCGACAGGAATTGCCGACAAAGCCCGATTTGAAGGATTCGCGGGGCTCATCAACACATCAACCTCCGTTTTAGTGAGATCCTGCTGCGGCAATTCCGAATCTCCACGCGCGGCGGAAGGTTTTTCTTTTTGCTTTTGCGTAGATCGTATTTTTTCGTACACCGCGCCCATGAATTCGTTATAAATCCCGGTATTTGTCAGATATCCGACGACATAGCTTTCAAGCCAACCCCGGCCTGTTTTTATCGGCCCTTTTAGCCTGTTCCCTCTTTTCACATGCGTAATAACCGCTTTTTCCAGCAAAGCTCTGCCGTTCTGTATGAAGTGTTCATACGCGCCCATATGGTTTATGTACCATACAATAAACATTTCAAACATACCCGGCGCCTCATATACTCGTCCCATAACGTCCATAATAGCGGCCTGTATCTGGATCTCCTGCATTTTCCTGTAAAACACAGTCGCGGAATACCCCGCGGAACCAGCAATCATGAGGAGAAATGCCACAAGAACTTCTCCTATGACAGCTACCGGAAGTGTAGCGGGAATAAAATGCAATGGCATCACACAGACCGCTATGGACGCCATAAAATCAGGTAAGCGCCGCATAGTCGGCTCATCCCCCGCGCCTATCCCCTTTTTACCGCTATCGCGCGGGGATATACGTCCTTTAACAAAGTCATAAAACGATAATACACCTATACCTGCCAATACAGGGATCATACTCATAACCTGGATAAGATAAACCACAGGTTCATTCCCCATTCCTGCTCTATTCAATAATTTGTGAAGAAATTCATGCGAGTAATAGAACCTTTGCGCGGCGGTTGAACGTAATGACATCGCGTGTTTATCCGCGTAAATTATTCCGTTTTGTTCGAAAGCTATACGTCTTTTTTCACCGCCCGTTATATCAACAGCGGTTTGAAAGCCTTTGATCAGCCTGGAATTAACGGAAACATCAGCCCTGCCGGCTAGCGCTGTCCTCTGCAGATCACGGGCCTGAAGGAAGAAAACGATCGAACTTATCACGCATGAAACCGTCACATATATAACAAGTTTTAAGTCAATACCTAGCGTCGCGGAAAAAACATAGGCCAAAATAGCCGCGATCGCGGCTATCCCTGTCGCGACAGACGCGGCGCGTGAATCCTCAGGCGCTAAATAGTTCCGTTTCCCTTCCTCAGGGACGCGTTTCCCTTTTTCACGAAAGGCATTTTCAAGAAACCCCTTCGCATCACGGATTTTGCCTGACAGATCGATCGCCTTAGCATCCGTGGCGATATCGATCCTTCCACCCGCGTCATAAAATTCTTTAATTTTCAACATTATTTTATAGGCCGATAAAATCTTCATATAGCTATTATCAAGGTCATTGTTCTGGAAATCGACCACTGACTCCTTATGCCGCGCTTCAGCTATAAGCAAAAATTCCCGGACCTGTTTCCTCTCTAAAGATCCCGCTGGCAGAGGTTTCTGCGAAGGTTCGACCGGTTTGGGAACATTAGGGCTATTACCCGGCGCGGCAGGATCTGTTTTAACTGTATTCTCCAGGTGTTTAGGTAGTTGCCGCGTTTCCCTTTTCGATACCAGGATCTGCATCAGAAAAACGATAGTCATTCCTGCCAGGAATAAAACGGCAAACATACGCCGTACCATTGCCGCGGGAGGCCGCTTATTCTGATAACTGGATAAATACCTGTTTTTTCTCTGTATCCTTTTCACGCGATTGCCTGTTTTGTTATCGCTGTTAACACGCATTAGATCTACTCCGCCGGATAAATCCCCCGGGGCCTTGTTATCAATAAAAGCTACATCAACCCCCTGCATTAAGGGAGGCATCTCAAGTTTGATCTCTTCCGAATCCGCGTCTACGGGTATTTCATCAAGATATGGAACTTCCCAATCTTCCACCGGAAGCGCTGGGATAGCGGGCTCCGTTAAAGAAGCCGGCGCAACGGGCTTTACTTTTTCCCGCGTGCCGTCTTTTTTCTCTTTTTTTCCTAAAGCCTCCTTGACAAAATCATCATAAGCTCCCTGGCGCGCTATATACCAAATGATGAATTTCTCGATCAGCCCGTGCCCTTGATAAACTTTGTTTGCCCCGGATGCTATCACTATTTTTTCCTGTACTTTACGCAGCTTACTCTGCACAAATGACAAAGAGTACCCCATGGCACCACCGAGCATCAATAAAAATCCGACAGCCATTACCGCCATATCGTTTATATTCGAGATAGCTATGGGAAACACACCCGATATCGGGACGATATTAAAAACAAAAAACAAACCGCTGTAGAACAGCGACCTGTTCAGCGCAAAAACACGTGTTTTATTTTCCTCTCCGCGCTCAGGAATAACAAGTTTCCTTATTTCTTCATAGAAACTCAAGATAACGATCCCCGCGAGCACAGGTATCATAGCGGCTGTCTGGATAAAATACACCACCGGCTCAGGGCCTGCGCCTATCCGGCTGAGATACTGGTGAAGTTTTTCATGCGTGTAATAAAACCTCTGCGCCTCAACCGTACGTGCCGACATTTCCATTTTGTTGACATATATTACGCCCGCTCTTTCATACGCTATGCGTGTTTCCGCCGGGTCAGTGATAGCATCGGCTCGCGTAAAACCGCCGATAAGATCTCCCCGGCCTTTATGTTCCCGGGGGAAGGAAACTTTTCGCAAATCCCTGCCCTGCGCGAAAAAAACAAGGCTGCTGACAGCGCAGGTAATCATCGAATACATGAAAAGTTTTGAGTCAAACCCGAGATATACCCCGGACACAACTCCGGCAGCTGCCAATATGCCGGTAACGAGAGACGCCGCGAAAGAGTCTTCCGTTTTTAAAAAATGTTTTTCAGGCATCCTGATACCCGTTCGCCGGTACAGCTCTTTAAGAAGATTTTCCGCGGCCTGACTTTTTACGCGAAGATCCGGATGTATATATGGGTTATCCTCTATGCCGCATTTAGCAGCCGCCTCAAGCATCATTGAAGCCGCGTTCATATATTCTTCACACAACATCCGCCGGTCAGTTTTTTCGCACTTTCCGGCACGGTCCGTGAATATCCCGAAAGCCATCACGACATCTCTGTAAATGATCGCCTGTTGCTTCAGAAGATTATTTTTTTTCTCCGCGTCTTCCGCGAAAAACAAGTTCTTTCTAAAGTTGAGGGCAGTACTGCCAGCCTCAGCCACTGCCGCCGCGGAATAGTAATCCCGGGCCGAATCCGTACCGCTCTTAGCGTTAAACTTTTTCTTTTCTTCAATACCGAAATCCTGATTTACTCCTAACCTCACCTGCGCCTGTTTAATAAGTTTATTAACGACATTCCGCGTGTCACCAAGAATATCGCCCGCGCCGCGCGCCAGAGATTCAAAAATTTCATTTTCTATGCTTATACCGTAATCCCTTAATTCGGAGATCAAAAAAAGCATTTCTGCCATGGTTTTAAGATTGTCCGACGCCGCGCGCAGATCATTTTTCGCGAGCACGCCTCTAAGGAAAAGCTGGTTAGCGGCGATCTGCCGCGGAAGCTTACCTGCCATGATAGCGGCATAGCTCTCCATCTTAATTTTCAAATCCCCAAAAAGATCCTTGTCATATTTTTTGCCCGAGTTTATATGCCGGTAGACTTCCCTGTACGCCGCCACTACTTTTCCCAATTGCTCAACTTCCATCCTTTGCGATGCTTCATATTGAGCGGCGTTAGCAGGGTCGAACGCGGACGTATAAGCTAACGTGAGTTTTTTTTCATCAAGGTCCTTGTTGTACTGAGGTATTGCCGCTGCCGTTTTTTCGAAAAGCCCCGTGAAAATCTTCTCATCAGCGTTTTCCGCAGGCGCGGGGGCCGCTACGGGCTCTTTGACGTTACCCTGAACAGGCTTCTTGATCACTTTGCCGGTCTTTACCGGAACTTTTCGCGGGAATTTGTTCTTTATGGTTTTTACATGCGTATCCATAAAAAGAGAGCATAAGAACATGATAATCCCAATAACGGCGAGCGTGACAGGAAAAATACTGCGGGGCAATACCGCCGCTGGTTTTTTATCGATCTTATTTTTGAACTGTTCCAACCTTGACCTAGGCTTAATTTTGTTTACCGCGGCAGGTTCCTCAACGGCATCAGACTGGCCCGTCGATACCTTCGCGCGGCGTTCCCGGTTTATGTTTTTTACAGCGCGCATACGTTCCCGCGCCGAAGGTTTATCTTTTTTCCGCGAAATAAAGTGGATAAGCGCGCCCGAAGTTATTAAAACTGCCGCCAGAGCGGAAACGGCAGACTTCGCGTCGCATCCGGCTAAAAATATAAATCCGCATAACATGAGTCCCCTGCCGGTTTTCCTGAGACTGGGGAGAGAGACATTTCTTCCACGGCGAATCTCCGTTTTGCCTGCTCCGCCTTTCTTCCCGGTTATCTTCCCCCCATCTGTTTTTTGAACCTTTTGAGCCCCTTCATCAGGGCTGTCCGCTTCAAAAACCGATTCACCCGCTTCACTCTCTGGTTTACGCGGCGCTCTGATCGCTTTTCGGTTAATTCCGGATATTTCCGCGGATATTTTGGTTATTCGCCCCGCGATATTTTCGTTTTGCTTCCAGTCATGCGGAAGGGCTTTTTTACTAAGCAAGTAGCGTATTATTTTCTGTCGTATTTTTGATTCTTTTGTAAGGCGTGTCCGCAGCACTTTCCCCTTAGCGTTTTCAAGCTCTTCGGCAAAAGATGCCTCAGGCGCGGCTTTACCCGCTGGAAAAGCTGATAAAGCCGACATTATATCATCGATACCAGAAATAGATGTTTCGATCGCGTTATCAGGCAAGGATACGGTTTCATAAAGCGCTCCGCCCTGCCTCGCGAGAAATCTCTCAACCTGTTTTTCTGTCGCGGGTACGATCCTATAAGCTCCGTGCTTCTCGTTCATGGCCATATAAAAAACGTCTTCACCCGCGCGCCTTAAGGCGAATATCGCGGATTTATTGATCCTCATCGCGCTTATACAGGGCGCCAGGCCTTCCCGCCCTTTTGTCGCGATGTACTTCTCATCCCCTTTAAAAAAGGCCCGGAACGCTTCCGGACTGACTTTTCCTTTCATCGCTTCTTTTCCCAGATCTCTTTCCCGTTCAAAAAAACGGTTCTCATAAGCGTCCAGCCATCTATCTATAGTTTTCCGCGCGTCTCTATCAAGGATGACTGTTTCTCCGATCGACCTGATAAACGCTGTCATCAGCGTCCACAGTTTATTATCCTCATCCTGAAAATAGGCCTCGACCGCGAGCTGATATTTCCCGGAATCAAGTATTTTTTCATACGCTGTTTTTTTATTTGTCAATACGGCGATATATGGCCGAGCTTTTTTGTTTTCAAACTTCGGTATGATCACCATGTATGAAAGCTTTTTTTTCTGTAAGAGATCAGTAAGCCCCCGGGTATGAAACCCCCCGGTTATAAGCGCCCCCACTTTTTTGCCATGTTCCCGCATTCTTTCGACTGTATTACGGACAAGCGCCTCGTCCCTCGATGCCGCGAGAGAATAAAACCCGATCGCCTCGTCCATCCGGCTGAAAACTTTTTCAATGTCATACTCTCCGCTGAGAACAACCCCGTATTTATGGCTTTTGTCCCTGAGGAACGCCGCGCACTCCGAAGCGCTGAAAATGCCGCGGTTCGCTGTTATATAGCCGTATCCGTCATTTGTAAGTTCCATTCCATAGAGCTTCCTGAGGTATCTGAAAATATTAGCGGCACGGTAAATACCCCTTTCTTCTTCATTGCGGTAAAGCGCCCCGCGTATAGCCTGCTCCAGGTCTTCGATCTCCCGGTAAAGGTTAAAAAGGTCAACAGCGGAATAAGCGCTTACATAGGAAATATATCTGCTTATATTCAAATAGTCATCGCGCGGGATACCGCACTGCTCAGCGAGCTTCACGATATATGTATAAAAAGTCTTCTGCGAAATTTTATTTTCCTTAAATTCAAGAGATTTAAGTACAAGCACTTCCAGCCCGGCTTTATCCAGTTTTCCGGAAAGCCTGTCTACCACATCCGCGCGTTCATCATTAGCTTTTTCAAAATCGATCTCTTTCTCCAGTTCGATCGATCTGATAAGACGGGAGAGATCGGAATACTTCGTAATATCGATCTTGCATTTCTTTGCCGCGGAACTTACTGCCTTCCAGTGTTCCGGGAACGTGATAAGAGCGTCCCTGTGCTCCACGCAGCTCTTGTTAAAAGCGGCAAGCTCCTTAGAATATATCATATTTTCCAGCTTATTTATGTCCGCCAGAGCGCGGTCAATGTTTTCAATAAGCCCGGCTCTGCCAGCCGCAATGTTTCTGAAAGCATTAAGGTTCGCGTTGTAGAGTTCATCGTTTTCAACCCCAAAAAGGCTCACATCAGAACCATCGTTTGTCACGGAAAAGAACTCTCCCGCGCTCATTCTGCCTTCCCGCATGAGGTATTCGGCTGTATTGTTCCTGATATCTTTATGCGGAAATGTTTTCAGTATCGAGGTATCGACATAACCCGACGCTCCTTCCAGAGCTACAAAACTCAGGTTATAATTTGTGACAAGTGAATTCAGCAGGCTTGCTATGGAGTGCTGAGCGGATAAGGACGCGTGAGCGTCCTGAATCTGGATAATAAGCTCCTCGCTTCCGCCATCATACGCCTCTTGAGTTTTCGCTACATCATAAGGCACTTCAATACCCTTTGGCATATCAAAGCCCTCCCGCGAAACGCTGTAGTCCGCCGGTTTGATCCAGACTGGCCGCCCCGTTTCCGCCCATCCGATCTGCTGTTCAATAAAAACAGCGCACAAAAGTATAGAAACTGATCTAAAAAATATTCCATATTTTTTCATATAACCTGCTCCTTGTTAATCGATAGATTTATCATATAAGCGCTAAAGTGTTTA
>JBDRAX010000187.1:0-9819 GCA_043823375.1 Candidatus Omnitrophota bacterium
TTCCCGGTCTAAAGCAACTTTTTTCTATATGTCGTCCGGGGCATATTTATCTGAATTGTAAAGAGCAGATAAACGCAGGCATGGCGTATCCTTCAGGTTTATCCCTGACAGGAATCAAGCACGAACGTAACGGGCCCGTCGTTAATAAGCCGCACCTCCATGTGCGCGCCGAATACCCCGTTAAGAACCTGTATCCCGTGAGATATAAGAGCGTTATTAAAGGTGTGCCACAATAATTCGGCGTATTCGGGCGGAGCTGAATTGTCAAATCCGGGCCTCGCGCCTTTTTCTGTACGCGCTAAAAGGGTAAATTGAGGGACACTTAATATCCAGCCCTTGACTTGCCGGATATCGAGGTTCATTTTTCCGGCATCATCTTCAAAAATACGGAGTTTTGCTATTTTGGCGGCCATTGATCCGGCGGTTACGGCTGTATCGGGTTTAGCTATCCCCACTAACAATAAATAACCGCCCTGAATGCGTGATACTATTTCCCCGGCTACCGTTACCGAGGCTTCTTTTACCCGCTGGAGGACAATTTTCATTTCTGCCTTTCGATTTTCAGGAAATGATCAGTTTTCCCGGACGACTTTGTTAATGAGCGCCCCTAAACCTTCAATTTCAATGGAGATCTCATCTCCCGGTTCCATCGGCCCTATACCCGGAGGTGTACCTGTTGCGATTATATCGCCCGGCAATAACGTCATTATCCTGGAAATGAAGCTTACCAGATAATGAACTTTGAATATCAGGAACGATGTGCGTGAGTCCTGTTTCAATTCGCCGTTGAGATAAGATCTGATATATAGATCCCGTGTGTCCAGATCCGTTTCGATCCAGGGACCGACAGGCGCGAAGGTATCAAAAGATTTCGCCCTGGTCCATTGCGCGTCTTTTTTCTGAAGATCTCTCGCGGTCACGTCATTCAGGCAAAGATATCCGAGGATATGCTCCCGTGCCGCGTCCTCCGTGACATTTTTGATCCGGTTTTTGATCACTACCCCGAGTTCAGCCTCATAATCAATACGTGTCACGCCTCCGGGATATCTGATCTTATCTCCCGGCCCGATAACCGCGCTCGGGGGCTTGATGAAAATAACGGGTTCTTCCTGAAGAGGCATATTAAGCTCCATCGCGTGGTCCGCGTAATTCAGCCCCACACATACTATTTTTGAAGGCTGAGCGGGAGGGAGAAATTTTATCTCACCAGTGGAAAATGTTTTACCTCCGGAGGAAGATCCCGCGGATACGGTATCCTCACTTTCGAGGATACCTTCATATGTCATATCACTATGTAAGAACCGTACGATCTTCATGAAATTTCTCCGGAAAGCCTGTCTTATTTCGCGGCGATACAGGATAGTTCTATTTTTACGTTTTTTGGCAGACGTGAAACTTCAACTACGCACCGCGCGGGTTTTACGGCGCCGCTGAAGCGCGCCTGATAAACCTCATTCATTTCAGTAAAATCAGCCATGTCGGTCAGAAATACATCGACCCGTACAACACGGCCCAGTGTCAGGCCGCAGGAACTGAGTATATTTTCCATGTTGTCGATCGCTTTGGAAGCCTGCGCCTTTATGTCTTTCCCGCAGATCTCTCCCGTATCGGCTGATAAAGGTATCTGGCCTGAAACAAAAACATAACTTCCGGCTGATACGGCTTGCGAATACGGGCCTATCGCTTTCGGCGCGTCAGGGCATTCAATTTTTTGTATTATTTTTTCCGGCATGTTATTGTCCGCGTTCTATCCTTCGCGTATCTCCACGCTTATTCCTTTTTTTCTAAGAGATTCGAACATACGGTCAAGTTCCTCTTTTTTGCCGCTTATTTTGAGGAAAGCCCATCCGCTTTCCGTGGAAAATGAAGCTTCGACGATCTTTATGTCGATCTTAAAATTTCTTATCATGTCGCAGATTATCGGTTCTTCTTTAAGTTCACCGGGGATGAACAGTTCGACATTAAATTCAGCCATTCTTTTCCTCCTGCCGTGGTTATTTCGTCAATACGCTTTTTCAGTCAACAAATCCCATATCGATAAAATTTTTCAGTTTTTTGGCGCGTATGGGATGGCGCAGTTTTTTAAGCGCTTTCGCTTCTATCTGACGCACTCTTTCACGAGTAACATTAAAGATCTTACCTACTTCTTCAAGGGTACGGGGATATCCGTCCCCGATCCCGAAACGCAGTGTTAAAACTTTCCTCTCCCGGTCTGTCAGCGTATCGAGTACTTCGTCCATCTGTTCTCGCAGCATGGCATACGCCGTGGCTTTTGCCGGTGAAACCGCTGATTTGTCCTCAATGAAATCCCCGAAACTGGTATCCCCTTCATCTCCGATAGGAGTTTCAAGTGATATCGGGTGCTGCGCGATTTTTATGATGCCCCGCACTTTTTCAACCGGTATTTTCATGGCTGATGATATTTCTTCCGGGGTAGGTTCTCTGCCGTTTTCCTGCACAAGAGCTCTTGTGATGCGCACGAGTTTATTTATCGTTTCCGTCATATGTACCGGGATACGTATTGTGCGCGACTGGTCGGCTATTGAACGCGTGATCGCCTGGCGGATCCACCACGTAGCGTATGTGCTGAATTTATAGCCTCTTTCATATTCGAATTTGTCCACCGCTTTCATAAGCCCCATATTCCCTTCCTGTATAAGGTCAAGAAAGGATAAGCCTCTGTTCGTGTATTTTTTCGCTATACTAACTACCAGGCGCAGATTAGCCGCGACAAGTTCCTTTTTCGCTTTAATGTAATCCTTTTCTATTTCCCTGATAACGTCGAGGTCTTCGATTATCTGTTCTGGAGGCTTCCCAATTTTTTTTGTCAGTTTTTTAAGTTCCTTCTCCGTTTCCTTAAATTCCGCTTTTTTTGTCCCTTTTGACAGCTTTTCATTTTTTTTCTTAAGCTTACGCACATCCTCCATCATGACGGAGATTTCATCCGAGATCTTCTCGATCAGAGATATAGCGACCTTTAATTTTGACAGAAGGTCCATTATGGATTCGGGTTTTTTTGAAAGCCGGATCCTCTTTATCAGCAGCTGCTTCTTTACAAGCAGTTTTTCGATGTCTGACCCGGGGGCAATATCCAGTACATCATCCAGGTTGTATTCGGTATTGATGGCTTCTTCTATCGCGGCGAGGGCCATTTCCCGGCCAAGCTTGATATTGAAAATTATCTCTTTAAAATGTTTCTCGTTAGTTTTTATGCGTTTTGCCAGGACAAGTTCCTCATTACGCGTTAAAAGAGGTATCTGTCCCATTTGTTTAAGATACATTTTAACCGGATCATCCAACTGGACGAATTTTCTGGTCTTTACTTTTTTCTGGCTGTTCTTGACCGCCAGAGGTATCCGTTCGACTTCTTCTTCCGATTCGACTACGCGTATATCTGCGCTTTGAAGCGCGGTGATAACTTCATCGATCTCATCAGGAGAAACTACTTCGTCAGGAAGGATATCGTTGACTTCATCGTAACTCAGGTACCCCTTATCCTTCCCCGCCCTGATCAGCTTGCGCATTATAGCCGTTTTTTCTTTATCGTCAGACGCGTTATCAGGCTCATTCACATCTTTTTCATCCATTTCATCATTATCATCATCGGGAGTTATGGCAGTTTCTTCTTTCTTTGTTTCTCTGATTTTCTTTTTTCTCGGCATATTATGCTACCTTTTCTTTGACTATTTTGTTTATTTTCGTAATTAATTCCATTATTTCATGTTCATTCTTCAATTCTTCGGCTTGTTTAAGGCGCGTGTTCAGATGTCGCAGATTTTCATCACGATTTTCCTTAAGTATACACGAAATACAATCTTCAAGTGTCTTTTCCGGATCGGAAATAATATCCGTTTTCGCTGCCGCCTGGACAAGCGCGCTTTTAAGGTCTTTTTCAGCCTCCAGCTTTCCCAGTAAACTGGCTAAGTTTATTTCATCGCTCACTTCGTAAATATCACGCGCGATAAGCATGACCCCGCGTATACTTTCATCTCTGAATCCGTCAATACCTGGCGTGGCCAGGATCTTCTCGAACATGGCTTTCTGTGTAAGCGCCAGGGCTAAAAGATAAAGTTCACTGCCTCTGTAACTGTACTGTTTTGTTTCAGGAGTAAGCCTGGAATGAAAACTATAAGCGTTATCCGGCTTTATTTTTTTTATCTCATGGCGCAGGGACTGTTCATGCAGCTGAAGCCTCTGGGCCAGGTTCTTTAAATAATCCGACTGGATCACCTTATTTTCCACTTTTGCGATCGTGGGCAGCATCTCGTCCACAATTACCGCGATATTATTCTGCCCGTTTTTTTTGATCAACAGGTCCAATTTATAATCGAACAGGTTTTTTGCTCCCTCTATTTGACGCTGGAATTTTTCTTTTCCATATTTCCTTACATAGCTGTCAGGGTCGTGGCCGTCCGGGAGTGTGGATAGTTTTACTCCCATTCCGCTTTCTATCAGAACGTCAAGCCCTCTGAGGCTTGCGGTCTCGCCCGCCGCGTCGGAGTCGAAGATGATAACCGCCGTATCCGTATATTTTTTAAGCTTATTCACCTGACTGAATGTCAACGCTGTTCCAGACGCTGCTACGATATTTGTAATGCCGTGCTGGAACGCCATTACCACATCCATATAACCTTCGACTATTACAGCGTATTTTTTTTCGCGTATGGCCGTTTTAGCGAAGTTCAGCGCGTAAAGAGTATCACTTTTACTGTAAGCGGGTGTTTCCGGTGAATTAATATATTTTGGAAGTGATTTGTCCAGTACTCTGCCCCCAAAACCGATTATATGGCCGCGTTCATTGAAAATCGGGAAAATTATACGGTTTCGGAACCTGTCATAATCTCCTTTTCCTTTCTGGCTGGGGATGATCAAACCCGCTTTCCTGAGAACATCATCGGGAATACCTTTTGCCTTCGCGAATTTATGGAAAGCTTCCCATTCGTCCGGAGCGAACCCTATACGGAACTGGTCAATAGCCGCGCCGTTCACCCCCCGTTCCAGGAGGTATTTTACCGCGGTCCTCCCTGTGGCGCTTTTTAAATACTTCTGAAAGAAAAGCGCCGCCATGGCGTTCAGTTCATAGATCTGAGATACCAGAGAGCCTGAATTATCGGCTTTCGCTGTATCCTTCGGAAGTTCAATACCTGCTTTGGACGCGAGGATCTCAACAGCGTCACGAAATTCCAGGTTCTCATAATTCATCAGAAATCCCATAGCGTTACCGCCGGCGCCGCATCCGAAACAATGATAGATCTGTTTGTCCGGGCTTACGACAAAAGACGGTGTTTTTTCATTATGGAAGGGACAGCAGGCTTTATAATTTCTGCCCGTTCGTTTGATCGGTATATGTTCGGATATTATCTCTACGATATCCGTCCTGTCCAGTATCCGGTCTATGATCTCCTGTGGTATTCTGCTCATGATCGTTTATTCCGCCTGATCCGTTTGAAACCCGAACATTCAATAAATTCAAGTTTTTCTTTTTTTTCAATATGGTCGAACAAAAGATTCATGCCGAGTGTATCGCTCGCGATATGTCCCGCGATAATATAGTTGATAAATTCAGCCCTGGCCGCTTTGTAACTGGTTTCTTTGCAATGCATACCTATGATAGTCTTTACGCCGGATTGAGACAACCTTCCGAACATCTTATCCGGGCCTGATGTGCCGCCGGTCATGTCCACAAAGATCCTGCCGGCTTTATTTTTCTTATCACCGATAAGGATGAACGGCCCGGTTCCCGCTTCACGCGCGTTTTTGTATTCGGCAATGCCGCCAAGAATGTGAAGCGCGTTCTGAAGCGACACCGGTTTTTTTTTGTCGAAAATATTCTGCAGATAAGAAGTGACGCAATTATCCGCGGGCGTATGGATACACATGAACGGGATATCAAGGAGGCGCGCCGCGCTGACAGCCCTGCCGTGATTTGCCGGTGAAAGGCCCCGGGATACTTCATTGATACGCTCTCTCATGATCCCTGAGGCTACTTCTCTGGATAATCCGTAAAGCTCCCAGATATCCGGCTGCATATCCATGACCTTATAAAGCCCTGCCAGTGCTCTGCCCGAAGGGTGGTGAGATATCACAAGGTCAATACTCTCGCCTTTTTCTCTGAGCCGGTCCGCCAGTAGAAGTTCTGAAACATCTATATCGATCCCGATCAATATCTTTTTAATTTCAGTATCCGGTTTTCCGTACAGGATACGAGTATCGTAATAAGGGTTTTCCAGAGCTTCCTTGTCAAATATTCCGAGATCGGAACCCTTCACATCATCAGAATTCGCTTTTATTTTTTTTACATACCGACGGATCGCAGTTTGAGGCCTGGGATCCGCGTCAAGCCCTTTTCTGACAGCCTGTTTATAAAGGTCTTTAAGTTTCATTTTGTTCCAAACTTTCCTGCGCGGTTAAAAACTTTGTAAAACTCAATTTTTCGTCGACTGAAATGTCTTTCGCGTTTTCCGGAAAAACAAAAATTTCAGACATAAACCTGTATAGCTGTACATCGAGCTGTATGAAACGCTTGCAAAGCCTTGATTCTCCGGCCGCTGAATTATTCGCGCTGCTGACAGGAACAAGCAGTAAAAAAATACCGATCATTCCGAACAACATTGCCGCCCTGAACGTGGCTATAAGCGCTCCCGCGATTCTCTCAATTCCCGAAGCGTCTTCAGGTAAGGCCAGATTTACAAGCTTTTCCAGCAGTTTTGCCGCCGCCATAATTGTCATTGAAATCAGCAGTAAGGAAAACGGCTTGGACCATTTTTGCAGCATAAAACCGAAAAAAGCTTCTGAAACCATCTTATAATAAGTCAATGACAGAAATATAACAGCAAGACCGGCAATAAGCGGTATGATCTGACTGCTTATACCACGTCTTAATCCTTTATAAACCATTCCTGAGGCGATAATTATAAAACAAATATCCACCCAGTTTATTTCGTTTAATACTGCCGGCAAGATAGTCCCCTCCGTGGAGTGAAAAGTATATCATATAAAAATTGGTAAGTCAAACTGCGGGACAGAGAGAATAAATAAAAACAACAGACTTTTTTATTTATAACAAAAAAACGGAGATATCAATATTTTTCAGCTCTCAGGCAATGATTTCCGGCGTCAACATCCATAGCTCTGGCGGCGATTATCTCCCCCTTAACACAAGTTTTAGCTCCGGACAGCATAACTCTGCAATATTCACTAGAATAACCGTAAACATAACCGTCTTTAGTAATTTCCTCAACAAGGATTTCAATATTCCTCGAAAGGAATTTCGCGTAAAATTCAAGTTCGAGCGCTTCGCCCAGCGCTATTAATTTTCTGACTCTGTTTTTTGTTACATGATCAGGTACTTTGTCAGGCAGATTGAACGAAGCCGTGCCTTCCCTGTCGCTATAAGCAAAAACATGAATCCGCGATGGTTTTATTTCCCTAACAAAGTGGAATGTCTGCTGAAAATCATCTTCTGTTTCACCCGGGAATCCTGTTATAATATCCATGGATAACCCTGCCAGTGGAATTTGTTCACGTATTTTTGTGGTCATAGTTCGGAAATAAGCCGTATTATATTTCCGGTTCATTATTCTAAGTATTTTATCCGAACCGTTTTGAAGCGGTATATGAAGATGCTTACAAATTTTATCGGAATTTGCCACGGTCGTTATAAGTTCCGGCAGGATATGGTTAGGTTCAATTGAGCTTATTCTTATTCTGAAACAGCTGTTTATATTCCCTATCTCAGCCAAAAGATCGGCCAAAGTTTCTCCATTTTTACCGCGCCACGATCCCAGGCATATTCCGGTTAAAACAATTTCCCTGTAACCTTGTGTGATAAGCGTATTAAGCTCCTGAATTACACGGGGGGCGGATTTGCTTGTGGACGGCCCGCGAACAATACTTACTTTGCAATAGGAACAGGACTGGTCGCATCCATCCTGTATTTTCAGAAAAGACCTGGTATGGCCGCTGAACCCGGAAACCTCTTCTATTATGCCGTTTTCACTGACAGGTATGCCGAACATGGAGGCTATGGTCAAAAGCAGTTTTTTTTTATCATTTCCAGGCACTACCCGAAATATCTCCGGAATAGATTCCAGAGCCCTGATATCCTTTTCTTTGACAGTATAACATCCTGTAATAAATATTTTAGCGTCTCTATTTTCTTTTTTTAATTTACGCGCTAATTTGCGGGTTTTCATGTCAGCCTTGTCAGTTACGGTGCAGGAATTCACAATGATGATATCCGCGTGAGCGGGGGATCGTTCTTCGAATCCGAACTTGATGAGGTTCTCCCTTAAAAGCTGTTCTTCGTACTGATTAACTTTACAGCCAAGTGTTTTTATCGCGAAGGTAATATGTTCCATATTTGCATTCCGTCAGTTAAAAGATACACCCGAAAAACTTTTTTCCAAAACTCTATTTTTGGTTTCAAAGGGAAAACTCGTAATTGAGAATGGATAACAGAAACAAACCCGCGGTATCGCTCTTTAAAACTCTTTTTCCCAGAGAAACAAATCTGCATTTACTCTTATTAGCAAGAAGCATTGCCTCTTCAGGCGTGAAATCGCCTTCAGGCCCCACAAAAACAAGTATCTTACCCGCCTTGAAATATTTCAACGACTCTTTAACCGATACTGTATTATTCATGAGACAGGCAAAAAGAACCAGATCGTACCCGTCAAGCTCCGCGGCTATTTCCTCATACAGGCAAATATCCCGGATTTCCGGCAGATCCGTCTTGCCGCATTGTTTCGCCGCGGCTACAGCGATCTTTTTCCATCTTTCGGTTTTTTTTTCCGCGCCCCGCATCGTCCGGGCGCACTATAGTACGTTTCGAAATTAATGGAATGATGACGGAAACTCCGAGTTCCGTGGCTTTTTCCACGATATAATCCATCTTGTTCTGTTTTGGGATAGCCTGGGCGAGAGTTATCCCGGGCAGGCTATCCGGAAGTGGTTTTTTTACGCTTACTGTTTCGATTATCAGTGTTTTATTTTTCCTGTTCGATTCTTTTATGAAACCGGAGTATTCGACGCCCGTCCCGTCGAAAACGACGACCGTATCACCGTCATTCATCCTCATGACATCAAGGATATGGCGCGCTTCTTGACCGTCTACGATGATGTGATCCGTGTGGATATTTTTATGGGGCACATAAAATCTGCTCATGTTTTTTTAACGCCGGATCTTGTACGCATCTTACTCAGGGGCGGAACTGTTCCGGGGTATTTATTTGTCCGTTTCTTTTTCACCGAAAACTTCGGCAGTAAAAATATAGATATCGCATTCTCCCTTTCTCCAGGAATCCGCGGGAATATCCGCTTTATGGGCGCAAAGGCTGTCCATGAACTGCTCTTTACTCCATCCTGTTTCTTCGGCCACCTGAGGAAGATAAACTCCGCTCTGCCATGATCTTTTTACCATTACTCCGTGTTTACCGATATCGATCTCATCAGGGCTTGAAATTTTTCGCATGGGCGATAAAACTGATATTTCAATATCGACATTGTCCAGCTCATTGAGCGTAAGGGCGCGAAAACGCGGGTCCTCCACAGCGGCGGCTATTGCCATGTCGCTAATTGTAAGATACAACGGCTGGGTTCCTGTCATGTTCCCGATACAGCCGCGCAGACTGCCGTTTTTGTGGAGAGTCACAAACGCTCCCATAACTTCCCGGAGCGCCGGGTCATCCGTCTCCTGGGGCAGTTTTTTACCTGTTTCAAGGTAGTATCGTATAGTCTGCCGGGCGATCTCCAGAAGCTTTTTTTTCTGTTTGACGTCAAACATACCGGGTTTCTCCTTATTGAAATTAATTTTTTTTT
>JBDRAX010000188.1:0-2415 GCA_043823375.1 Candidatus Omnitrophota bacterium
TAAGGCAGGACCCTAATGTTATACTGATAGGAGAGATAAGAGACAGGGAAACAGCCGATATATCTTTCAGGGCTTCGCTTACGGGCCATCTGGTTTTCAGCACGCTTCATACCAATAACGCGGCCGCTACTATAACGCGGCTTCTTGATATAGGGATAGAACCTTTCCTTATTTCGTCTTCCATAATACTGATAGTGGCCCAGCGCCTGGTGAAGGTCTTGTGCCAGGGCTGCAGAGAGGAATATATCCCCTCGGAAGCGCAGAAGGCAAGGTTCGCCGGTTATATATCGAAACTGGGAGTACAGAAATTTTACAGGGGCAAGGGGTGCGCGAAATGCGGGTATACGGGGTTTTCCGGGCGCATGCCTGTTTTTGAGATCCTCGAGTTCGACGAAAAAATAAGGGGCCTTGCCGCGGAGGGGGCGTCAGAGGACGCGATATTCAAACAGGCGAGGCAGAGCGGCATGATAACCCTGGCTGAAGCGGGAATAGAAAAAGTGGCCGCCGGAGTCACTACCCTTGAAGAAGTCGCTAAGGTATGCGATGTCGTCGAAGAAATACCGCTGCCGGTTGAAGATAAGGGGAAAAGGGATAAGCCGAAACTGCTGATCGCTGACGATGAAGCGGATATCCGTATGATACTCGAGAAGCGGCTTGTCTCCGCCGGGTATGACGTGATCAAGGCGGTAAACGGCACTGAAGCGGTGGAAGCGGCCATTAGAGAAAAACCGGATCTCATTATCACCGATGTGATGATGCCTGAGATGGACGGGTTTGAAGTCGTGAAAGCCCTGAGGTCTAATCTGGAAACCGCGGTAATACCAGTTATTATGCTTACAGCGAAAAAAGATAAGGAAAGCGAACTCGGGGGGATCGAAGCCGGCGCCGATGATTATATAACGAAGCCTTTTGATAAAGATAAACTTTTAGCCAGGATAAAAATGCTTCTGCGGAGGAAACAGTGAAAAGGAGGGGTATATGCCGGACAATGAGGAAATTCTGGAAAATATAATAACTGATTTTGAGAGTCAGAAGGAAAAGGCGGGAAAAAAAATTAAACAAGTAAGAAAAGGCATCGCGAGGGCGAAGATCTTAAGATCGCTTTTTTATGCCGCGGGGCTTTTCTGTATCATTATTCTCGCGGTCCATACGGGGTATATGTCGGCGAAATACGCGGGGATACTCGAAAAGGCCAGGTTGTGGTACAGCGGAGTAGAAAAGGCGGGAGACTACAAACTGGCGGAATGCGCGGGCAACATGTGGGAAGTAAGGCGCGCGGTTGATTCTTTTTACGCTCGGAACAGGCGTTTTCCGGTTGTCGGGGATGATATGTACAGGAAGGAATATATGCCAAAGGGAATAACATGCCCGGCGAGCGGCGAAAAATATATATTAAAAAATAAAGACGGAAAGGTCGTTTTCTGTTGCCCGAATCCGGAAAAACACGGGGTCTCGGAGATATGGTGCGATGTGAAAAGCGGAGCTCCTGTTGTTGAAAGGAAAAACTGATCTTGTCCGCCGCCGTTGTTTCACGCGATAACGCGCGGAGGAGCCGTTTGGAAATGAAAGGATGTCCGGAGATGAATAAAAAGGGGTTTACATTCGTGGAAATAATGGTAGTAGCTTCGATAATAGGATTGTTGAGCGCGTCCCAGGCAGTGCCGAGCTATCTGAAATACCGGGACAGAGCTGTCACAGGCCTGTGCGGTAAGGCCCGGAGCCTGATAGAACAGTCGGAACAGAGGTATTTTTTTGATAAAGGCGTACATTCCGCGTCTATACAGGATCTGGTTGAGGCGGGTTATATAAAAAGTCTTCCCGTGTGCCCGGGGCACGGCGTATACGCGTGGAAACCGGCCGAAGAAGGCCAGGATGATTATCATTCGTTCATTGTATGTTCTCTCCACGGACAGGAAGACACGCATGTGGCGGAGACTCTGGATACGCTGTTCGGCTGGAGCATGGAAGAAGGCGCCGGGAACAAGATAGGCAGTGGTGACTTTTTAGGGTATTTTTACGGCGCTGAATGGGCGGAAGGTAAGATAGGTAAAGGCATTAAGTTCGACGACGCCAAGGATTATCTTGTCATAGATCCTTCAGGCGCGGTACAGTTTAAGGGAGATATGAGCGTTTCCATGTGGATCAAACCGGACAGTATGCCCGGGAAAAAAAATGAATCACTTTTTACATGCGCGGGCAAGAGCGAAAACGAAAAAGATAATACTCTTTACGAACTTACAATGGATTCAAAAGGGAATTTATTTTACAGCCATGAGTATGACAAAGGGAGCGACCAGAGTTATACGTTCAGTAATACCGGGATCGAATCCGGGGAGTGGTCGCTGGTCACGCTTTCAAGAGATACGGCCGCGAAGAAAGTGGAAGTATACGTAAACGGTAAGATCGTGGACACGT
>JBDRAX010000189.1:0-12187 GCA_043823375.1 Candidatus Omnitrophota bacterium
TCAATGAGAGGTACCCCAGGCTTTTTCTGACGCGTGAAAGGGGCGCTTCCGGGGCTTTGTATTACGGGCCTTACGTTAACGTGAAGCTTTTGAAAACCGCTTTATCTTTCATGAAAAAGATCTTTCCGCTAAGGACATGCCGCCGCATGAGGCGCGCGGTATGCCTTGAATATCATATAGGGCAGTGTTACGGGCCGTGTGAAAACAGGATATCCGAAGAAGATTATAACGATATCGTTAACCAGCTTAAGAAATTTCTTGATGGCAGGAAAGATGATCTGATCGTGCTTCTGGAAAAACAGATGAAAAAGTTTTCAGCGGAACGGGATTATGAAAAAGCGCTGGAGGTGAAAAAAAGGATCCAGGCGCTTACCGCCATACAGCGGTTTCATAACCGCGCCGGGTCGCCGATCTTCGGGGAACTGGATGAATTGCGTAACGCGCTTAACCTTCCTGCCGTGCCGCGTATAATCGAATGTTTTGATATTTCGAATATCTCGGGGCGCCAGGCGGCAGGGTCAATGGTAAAGTTTGTTGCCGGCCTGCCGTGTAAATCCGGATACAGGAAGTTCCGTATAAAAACAGTTAAGGATATTGATGATTATCTGATGATACGGGAGGTTGTCAGGAGGCGGTATTCACGGCTTATTGAAGAAGGGAAAGAATTACCGGATCTGGTACTGATAGACGGGGGTAAGGGCCACATGTCTGCGGCAAAGGATGAACTCTGTAAAATAGGGCTGGGGGCTTTGCCTGTCGCGAGTATCGCTAAGGAACATAACCATTTATATTATGAAGCTTTACAATATCCGATAAGGCTGTCTCCCGGTTCGGGGATCCTTTTCCTGATACAGAGAATAAGAGATGAAGCGCATCGTTTCGCGATAAAATATCACAGGACTCTAAGGCGGCTTGATACTTTTACTACCGAACTCAGGCAGATAAAAGGGGTAGGCCCTGACAGAGAGAGGATGCTGCTGGAAAAGTTCGGAACTGTCGGGAAGATAGCTGAGGCGTCCATAGAGGAGTTGAGGGACGCGGGGCTTGATAAGAAAACGAGCCGTTCTGTGAAGGAGCATTTTAATAACCTGCCCTGATGCCCGGAACCGGGGGATGTTCCTTTACACGTTTCTTTAATATTGTTATAATGCCAGTTGTATATTAATAATAATAAGATCGGCGCATGGTATCATACCTGGGGCTATCATATATGAACCATGTGAAAATGTAAAGAGATACAGGAGGCAGGATGCTGGACGAATTGATAGAAGCGATCAGGACCATAGATTCCAAGGTTGAAGAACTACGGGGGTATCTTTGACCTCGCTGCCAGGTCAGAGAAAATAAAGGAAATAGAAGGGGAGCTTAACAGCCCCGATATATGGAAAGATCAGGAAAAAGCGGATAACCTGTCCCGTGAACTGAAGGGCCTGAAGTCAGTGGTCGGGCCGTATAATGATATAAAAAAACAGCATGATACGCTTAAGGAACTGGCTGAAATAATCGAACCTGATGACGCGGAATCGTTAAAAAGCCTGATGGAAGATGTGAGGCAGATCCGCGGGGATATTGACAGGCTTGAGATGAAGTGCCTTCTCGGAGGTGAGACGGATAACTGCTCCGCTATTGTGAGCATTAATTCAGGGGCCGGGGGGACTGAATCTTGTGACTGGGCGGCCATGCTTCTGAGGATGTATATAAGATGGTCCGAGGATCACAGTTATACCGTAGATATTGTGGACCAGCTTTCCGGTGAAGAAGCGGGTATCAAGTCCGCTACTTTCATAGTAAGGGGGGAACTCGCTTTTGGTTATCTGAAATCCGAGTGCGGCGTGCACCGCCTGGTGCGGATATCTCCTTTTGACGCTAATAAAAGGCGGCACACATCGTTCGCGTCGGTTGATGTTATCCCCGATATCGATAAAGATATTAAAATAGACATAAACGAGAATGAACTCAGGATAGACACTTACAGGGCTTCCGGCGCCGGGGGGCAGCATGTGAACGTGACGGATTCCGCGGTACGCGTGACGCATTTACCTACGGGTATTGTAGTGCAGTGCCAGAAAGAGCGTTCACAACACAAAAATAAGGCTACTGCCATGAAAATACTTAAGGCCCGTTTGTATGAGAAGAAAAAGCGCGAACAGGAAAAGGATGTTGTCCGCGCTTATGAAGATAAAAAGAAGATCGAGTGGGGCAGTCAGATACGGTCATATGTCCTTCACCCCTATAAAATGGTAAAGGACCACAGGACCGAGGAACAGACTTCAAGCGCCGAGAAGGTGCTTGACGGCGGGCTTGATGATCTCATAGAAGCGTATTTGAAAATGATGGCGGTGAAGAGGTAGGAGTAAACGGTTACGGATATAAAAATCCCCGGGAATAAGGGCGGATCTTTAAAAACAGGAGCAAAAATGTTTGGTTTATTGAAAAAGATATTCGGGACTCAGAATGACAGAGAGCTGAAAAAACTTCAGGGCATGGTTAATGAGATCAACGCTCTGGGTGATGAGATAAAAGCTCTTACGGATGAACAGATAAAAGAGAGATTTAACGGGATACGTGTTTCTATCGCCGGCCGTTATAAAGAGGCGGCCCCTGAACTGGAAAAAATAAGGGAACTTATTTCCGGGGCCACGTCGGATCAGGAAAAAAATAAACATAAGAAAAAGCTTAAAGAAGTAAAGAACAAGGTCCTTGACGAGAAATTACCGGAAGTTTACGCGGTCGTCCGTGAAACGGCGGAACGGACGATAGGGCTCAGGCATTTTGACGTACAGCTTATAGGCGGCATAGTTCTTCACCAGGGGAACATCGCGGAGATGACGACAGGGGAAGGTAAGACGCTTGTAGCTACCCTTGCTGTATGCCTGAACGCTCTTCTCGGCGAAGGGGTCCACGTGGTTACGGTTAATGATTATCTGGCGCGCAGAGACAGCGAATGGATGGGGCCGGTATACAAGTCTCTGGGGCTTACGGTAGGGGTTATACAGCATGACATGCGCCCGGAAGAAAGGAAGAAAGTCTACGCCTCGGATGTCGTCTACGGTACTAATAACGAATTCGGGTTCGATTATCTGCGGGACAATATGGTGGCGGAAAAACATGACGCGGTGCAGAGGCATCCGGGCTTTGCCATAGTAGACGAGGTTGACAGTATTCTGATAGATGAGGCGAGGACGCCTCTCATTATTTCGGGCCCTGTCGATGAGACGAACGAATCCTATAATCAGATGAGGCCGATCGTCGATGAGATCGTAAGGTCCCAGAGGCGCCTGGTACGGGACTACATCCTGAAAGTTAATGAGGCGATAAAAAAGGAACAGGCGGAAGAAGCCGGTAAACTGCTTTATCTGATACACAAGGCTGATCCAAAAGACCGTGAATTCCTTGATATCATACTCAAAGACCGTTACGCTAAAACCCAATTGGACAAGGCTCAGTCGTCCTATGACAGTAAGGTGATGGAAAAAGAGCGGGATGAGATCCTGGCTGACCTCTATTATGTTTTTGATGAAAAGACCAGGGAAGCTACTTTCGGGGCCAGGGGCCAGAATATGATGCGTGAGAGGTTCAATATCGAATTTATGCTGGAGGATATCGAGGCGAAAATCGCGGAGTTATCGGAAGAAGATATTCCTGAAGAAGAAAAAACGGCGCGCGAGGCGGAACTTGTAGCAGTCTACTCCGAGCAGCAGCGGAAGGTCGAGAGTATAAAACAGCTTTTGAAGGCGTACTGCCTGTTCTATAAGGATGTTGATTACGTCGTTAAGGATAATAAGATCGTCATTGTAGACTCTTTTACGGGCAGGATGATGCCGGGCAGGCGTTTTTCGGACGGCATACATGAAGCGATAGAAGCGAAGGAAAGAGTGGAAGTCCAGCGGGAAAGCCAGACTCTGGCGACGATAACACTGCAGAACTATTTCCGCATGTATGATAAGATCGCGGGCATGACAGGTACCGCTAAAACGGAAGAAATGGAATTCGAGAATATTTATCTTCTGAAGGTCATACAGATACCCACGAACCGCGCGCTGAACCGTGAGAGTATGCCTGATCTTATATATATGACGGAAAGAGAAAAATTCCAGGCTGTAGCGGATGAGGTGGAAAAATGGAATAAACTGGGAAGGCCTGTCCTTGTGGGTACTATTTCAATCGAGAAATCCGAGCGCCTCAGCAAGGTTATCGGAAGCCGCGGGATAAAACATAATGTTCTGAACGCGAAGTATCATGAAAAAGAGGCCCATATCATAGCACAGGCCGGTGGGCTTGGCGTGGTAACGATAGCTACCAATATGGCCGGACGCGGAACTGATATACTTCTTGGCGGGAACCCCGAGTCTCTCGCTCTTGACGCTGTCTCAAAACTGAATATAGAAGACGAGGAAGAAAGGGAGAAGGCTTTCCAGAAGTTTCTCGGGGAATTTAAGGAAAGAAACCGGAGTGACCGGGAAAAGGTGAAGGAGCTCGGCGGGCTGCATGTGATAGGAACGGAAAGGCACGAGTCGAGAAGGATAGATAACCAGCTGCGCGGAAGGGCCGGAAGACAGGGGGACCCGGGGTCAAGCAGGTTTTATCTGTCTCTTGAGGATGACCTAATGAGGATATTCGGGGCGGACCGGATAAAGGCCATTATGGACCGGATGGGCATTGAGGAGGGAGAAGTTATAGAGAATCCGCTGGTGACAAGGGCTATCAGGACGGCTCAGCAGAGGGTGATGTCGCAGAATTTCGAAATAAGGAAGCACGTCCTGAAATATGACAATGTCATGAACCAGCAGAGAGAAGTAATATATAGAAGGCGGCGTATGGTGCTTGAGGCGGATAATCTGCAGGATGAGTTTTTTGAGGGGTTTTCCGTAGCGCTTGAGTCGCTTCTCGCAGGCTGGGAGGAAAACCCCGAACCGGAGGCGCTCGCTAAAAATATTATGTACAGGTACGCGATAAACATAAAGCCGTCGCGTTTTGAAAGGAAGTCCGCTCAGGATATAATTGAAGACGTTATCAGTTCCGCCAGGAAAGCGTATTCCGCGAGGGCTAAATTTCTCGGCGAAGAGAGGATGCGTTACCTTGAAAGTATGGTGATGCTGTCTGTGATAGATTCCAACTGGAAAGAGTATATGCGGGAGATAGACGACCTCAGGGAAGGTATTTCATGGAGGGCGTACGCTCAGAAGGACCCTTTGATAGAGTTTCAGCATGAGGCATTTCAGATGTTTACCGGGCTCATGATAAAAATAGACGAGCAGACGGCGGAACGCATTATGAAAATTTCCGCCATGGAAGAGCAGTACCGCAAGAGTGTTTTTCAGCCGGAAAAAGAGACTTTTGAACACAGGGAATTTTCTGTTTTAGGTATGCCCTCAGCCGGCCAGGACCATGTTTATAATGACGGGCCCGTAAGCGAAGGTTTTACTTCCAGGGTCGCGCGGCCTGCCGCGGGCGCTATGGAGGATACGTTCAGGCGTGACGCGCCTAAGGTGGGGCGCAATGATCTGTGCCCCTGCGGGAGCGGTAAAAAATATAAAAAATGCTGCGGGAAGTGAAGGGCTATTGATCTATGGGTAGAGATAAAAACGTGGATAAAAATACTAAAAAAATATCCGGTTTCGGTGAAATGGCGCGCGATATATGCCTTGCGGGACTATCCGGGTTATTGGGCGTTCTATCGTTCCCGCCGTTCGATACAGGTATTCTCGGATGGTTTTGCCTTGTGCCTCTTTTTTTCGCCGTACGATCCTGCGGCGCGAAGAAAGCGTTCTGGTATTCTTATCTGTCAGGCCTAATTTTTTTCGGCGGGGTTTTATCCTGGCTTGTGAATGTTACGGTCCCCGGGACTGTGATCCTCGTACTCGTGCTTGCTGTTTTTTACGGGATATTCGGCGTGATCACGTCATATGTTTTTAAGTATTCGATGAATATCATGGTCCTGCCTTTCGCGTGGGTGGTTATCGAATATATACGGGCCAATATTTTTACCGGGTTTCCCTGGGCTATCCTCGGTTATTCACAGTATAAAAATATAAACCTCATACAGATAGCTGATATAACCGGCGCCTTTGGGATCTCATTTGTCGTGACATCCTTTAACGCCGCGTTTTTCGGCCTTTTCAGATACCCGGCGAAAAGGATATCGTATCTCATGCTGTCTCTGTTTTTGATACTTGCCTCGTCAAGCTACGGGATATACAGGCTCCAGAACGTAAAAGTATGGGGAAGCCCTGAAATAAGCGTGGTGCAGGGGAACATACCTCAGCAGGCTAAATGGGACCCGGCTTTTTCCGAGGCGATCCTAAAGGATTACACGGGCCTGACAAAGAAAGCCGCGGCGGGTTTCCCGGACCTTATCGTATGGCCGGAGACAGCGTATCCATATCTTTTTGAGGAGGAGGATAACCCCGCTCCGGAGATCGGGTCTCTGGCGGCTGAATGCGGCGTGCCGATCTTAACGGGCCTGGTTTCAGGACAGAAAGGTTTTTTTTATAACAGTGCCGTACTCTTCGGGCCCGGAGGGCGTATCGCCGGAAAATATGACAAGACGCATCTGGTCCCTTTCGGAGAATATATTCCGTTCAGTAAACACCTTGATTTTTTACGCGGGTATATCGATAAGGACATAGGCAGTTTCGGCGCGGGGAAAAAATATAAGCTTTTTCCCATAGAGTCCGCCAGATCTTCCAAACAGCCTGACGGGAGCGTGACGCGTATTACAAGTTTTTATAAATTCGGCGTTCTTATCTGTTTTGAGGACGTTTTTCCTTATATCGCGAGGCAATTTGTCCATGAGGGGGCCAACTTTCTCGTTAATATCACGAATGACGCGTGGTTCGGAGAAACCGCCGCGGCGAAACAGCATATGCAGGCTTCAGTTTTCAGGGCGGCCGAGAATAAGGTGCCGGTCGTGAGGGCGGCTAATACAGGGATCTCATGTTTTATAGACGCTTACGGCAGGGTCATATCCGGTGTCTCCGAAGGCGGCAGAGAGACCTTTGTGAGAGGGTACGCGGCAGATAAAGTCGATGTTATAAGGAGCCGTACTTATTACACGATGTATGGGGATAATTTTGTCTATTTCTGCGGTTTTATGCTGTTCGTCATACTGATGTATGAGAACTTCCTTTCAAAAAAAGAATGATCCGAAACAAATCAACTTACGGGAATTAACGCGTGATGAGCGCGCTGGTTGACTTTATCGCGCCGGGTGATAAACTTATTGAAATGGTTTAAATTATTATTCTCTATGATATTCAGCTCGCGTAAACTTTCGGGAAAGGTTTCCTCTCTTATGGGCTTGGCGGATAAGGCGCTTCCGGAAGCCACGCGTAAGGGAAAGAATAAAATAGCGCTGATAAAAAAAGTATAATAAGGCCCGCGCGCTTTGTATATCCCGATTCAGCACGGGATAAAACGGTATGAATGACTATGGACAAAAAAGTAAAAGACAGCCTCAGGTTTTCATTCTTTGACGGTATATTCGCCAGCGGTATGGCGGGTTTTACACAGGAATACTTTACTCCGTTTCTCCTGCTTCTTAATCCTACGGCCAGGCATGTGGCAATGCTGAGCGCTCTTCCCAATTTTTTCGCGGCGTTCCTCCAGCTTAAAAGCCCGGGGCTTACGGAAAAGCTTAAGTCGCGGAAAAAAGTTATTACGGGTTTTGTGCTTATCCAGGCGCTTATGCTTCTGCCTATGATAGTGATGTCTTTACTGGGGAATACGCGCCCGGAGCTTTTTATATTTTTCGTCGTTTTGTTCACGTCTTCCGGCGCGGTGGCTACAACGGCCTGGGGAAGCCTGATGTCTGATCTCGTGTCAAGCCGCGGCAGAGGGGCATATTTCGGGTGGAGGAACAGGGCGCTCGGTTTTGTAACTGTAATTGCCGCGTTTACAGCCGGAGTATTGCTGAACACAATGAAAAAGATCAATATCTTCCGTGGGTTTACGGTACTGTTCTTTTTCGCGTTTATTTTCAGGATGGTGTCGTGGTTTTTCCTGAGGAAAATGTATGAGCCTCATATTGAATATAAAAAGGAGCATTATTTCAGCCTGATCGATTTTGTGCTCAGTATGAGGAAACGGAATTTCGCGAAATTCGTGCTTTTTGTGTCACTCATGAATTTTTCGGTTAACCTGGCATCGCCTTTCTTTTCGCTTTTCATACTGAGGGATCTTAAATTCAGCTATATGCTGTATACTATAATTACCGTTACGGCGACACTGACCATATACCTTATTATCGGCAGGTGGGGAAGGCACGCTGATAAGGTGGGGAACCTGAAGGTTATAAGGTTCACGTCGTCACTGATCGGAGTTATCCCTTTGTTGTGGCTTATTAACCGGAGCCCTCTTTTCCTGATAGGCGCGCAGATATTTTCCGGATTCGTATGGGCGGGATTTAACATATGCACGACCAACTTTATTTATGACGCGGTTACGCCGCAAAAAAGGGTGCGGTGTATTTCATATTTTAACGTGCTGAACGGCCTTGCTTTGTGCGGCGGGGCTTTACTCGGCGGATTACTGCTTCCGTGGATGCCGCCTGTTTTCGGGTATAAAATACTTACACTTTTTCTTATTTCAGGAGTCTTGCGGCTCATAGTGGGGATACTTATGCCGCCCGGGCTTAAAGAAGTGCGTGAAGTGGAACATGTGAGGCATAATGATCTTTTTTTCAGTGTGATCGGGATAAAACCTATGCTTGGGATAGAGAGGAAGACTATACGATATTAAAATATGCCGCAATTTGTTCCAATGTGAGGGGGCGCGGTTTTTGGGGCTGATTATATTGTATTTTGGATTGGGCGGGGAGACCCCGGCCAAACGGCGGGGGGAGGGGGGAATGATCGTGATTATTCCGTGTATATGCTTCGGCATGATTAAGTATTCATCCAATTCGATGCGCGGAAAATGAAATGGTATTTCACGCCAACAATGGCCGCAAATATTGCCGTATTCGTTTAAAACGATTTTTCTATCCCGAATCGTCCCGAATAAATACTCCCGGCCATACGCGCGTATCGGTACAGAATACGCGCCTGGAGATGAATAATCGTAATCCTTCAGCCTGACGGATCCGCGATGATGTTTTTGTTTTTCTGATCTGTCGATCATTTTTTAACCCTCTTTTCGCGTAGCCTGCGTCAGTACCGCAACGCGTAATCGGCCTTCAGTCAGGGGGACGCGAGGGAAAATATTCGTCGCGGCGCGCTACGCCCACAAATTTTTATCAAGGCATCTGTATCCCACGGCTTCTGAAATATGGCGCGATTCTATTATCTCCGCCTCATCCATGTCCGCGATCGTGCGTGAAATCTTGAGTATCTTGTCATAAGCCCGCGCGCTTATGCCGAGTTCCAGTATCGCTGTTTTCAGAAGTTCTTCGGCTTCATTGGCCATGCGGCATACGCTTTCGGTTTCTTTCGAAGACATATAGGCGTTGTAGCATGAGTGCGCGGGTTTATGCTGAAAACGCTGTTTCTGGATCTCACGGACTTTAAGTACGCGGGTTTTGACTAATTCGGACGGTTCGCCGCTTCTCCTTTTCGAAAGCTGTTCATAGTTTAATCTGGGGACTTCTATATGTATGTCTATCCTGTCGAGCATGGGGCCGGAGATCTTGGAAAGATAGCGCTGGATCTGGTTAGGGCCGCACTGGCACCTCTTATGCGGGTCGGTAAAGTATCCGCACGGGCAAGGGTTCATTGCCGCGATAAGTATGAAACGGGAAGGGTAGCGTAGAGTCCTTTCCGCGCGCGCGACTATTATTTCCCCTGATTCCACGGGCTGGCGGAGCGTTTCAATTACGTCCCGCCTGAATTCCGGGAATTCGTCGAGAAAAAGTACCCCGTTATGCGCGAGGCTTATTTCCCCGGGCCTCGCGTATGTCCCGCCGCCGGCCATGGCGGCGTAGGAAATAGTGTGGTGGGGCGTGCGTATAGGGCGTTCTTTTATAAGGCTGTACGATCTCAATTGCCCGGCGATGCTATGGATCTTTGTGGTTTCGAGTGCTTCTTCTTTGCCGAGGTCGGGTAAGATCGAGGGGAATCTTTTTGCCAGCATGCTTTTGCCTGACCCGGGAGGGCCTATCATAAGTATATTGTGGCCCCCGCAGGCCGCTATTTCAAGGCCCCGTTTCGCGTGTTCCTGGCCTTTAACATCTCTGAAATCCAGTTCGTTCGTTTTCGGTTTTTCGCTGTCAACAGCTTCGGTTCCCGCCGCGGCATCAAGGGCTGAAAGGCCCTTGATGTGGTCTACGACCTCCCGCAGAGTAGAACCGATATGTACTGTCGTATCGTTTATGGTTGAAATTTCCCGCGAGTTTTTTTGGGGGAGAATGAAACTTTCACATTTATTTTTAAGTGACAGGACTATGGGGAGGGCTCCTCGTATGGGTTTCAGCTTTCCATTTAAGGAAAGCTCCCCGCATAGTACTTTTCCTTCAAGTTCCGTCTGTTTTATAAGGCCCGTCGCGGCTAATATCCCGATGGCGATAGGAAGATCAAAACTCGCGCCTTCTTTTTTTATGTCCGCGGGGGACAGGTTTACCGTTACTTTTCCCGATGGGAACTCATACCCCGAATTTATTATGGCGGAGCGTATCCTGTTGCGGCTTTCCTTGATAGACGCGTCAGGCAGGCCCACCACTGAAAAAAGGGACAGTCCGTTCCCGATGTCGATCTCTACGTCTATGGGGTAGGCGTCTATGCCGAGGACGCTTCCTGAGTTAACTTTAGCGAGCATTTTTTCCTCCTTTGTGATCCAACTTCTTTCTCCTTATACTTTAATTTGACCCTTTTCTGTTTTTCATAGTTAATCTTTCTAATAGCCCCTGAGCGTTACACATATTCATATTTCGCGATACAATAGAAGGTGTCCCGCTTCGCCCGTAGGGGCACATTGCATGTGCCCCAGGCCGCACGGCGCCAATATTAGACAGCGCATTTCATCCGGTTGAATCCTCCTTCCTTGTTAGCGCGTCCCGGGGTGTTATCCGTTTCCTGGGCGCGTGTTTTTTTTATGGTTTCGCCACGTTGTCAGAGGGCACATGCAATGTGCCCCTACGCTAATGAGCAACAAGAAAATATCAATGCCGCGCTTACGCGCAAGATACGCCCCCGGAGCGATTGCGTCCAATTATGCATTATTAATACGTGCCAGTAGGGGCACATTGCATGTGCCCCAGGCCGCACGGCGCCAATATTAGACAGCGCATTTTATACGGTTGAATCCTCCTTCCTTGTTAACGCGTCCCGGGGTGTTATCCGTTTTCTGGCCGCTTGTTTTTTCATGGTTTCGCCACGTGGTCAAAGGGCACATGCAATGTGCCCCTACGCGAATGAGCAACAAGAAAATATCAATGCCGCGCTTACGCGCAATATACGCCCCCCGGCCAGATTGCGTCCAATTATGCATTATTAATACGTGCCAGTAGGGGCACATTGCATGTGCCCAGGCCGCACGGCGCCAATATTAGACAGCGCATTTCATCCGGTTGAATACTCCTTCCTTGTTAGCGCGTCCCGGGGTGTTATCCGTTTCCTGGGCGCTTGTTTTTTTTATGGTTTCGCCACGTTGTCAGAGGGCACATGCAATGTGCCCCTACGCGAATGAGCAACAAGAAAATATCAATGCCGCGCTTACGCGCAAGATACGCCCCCCGGCCAGATTGCGTCCAATTATGCATTATTAATACGTGCCAGTAGGGGCACATTGCTTGTGCCCCAGGCCGCACGGCGCCAATATTAGACAGCGCATTTTATCCGGTTGAATACTCCTTCCTTGTTAGCGCGTCCCGCGGTGTTATCCGTTTCCTGGGCGCTTGTTTTTTTTTATGGTTTCGCCACGTTGTCGGAGGGCACATGCAATGTGCCCCTACGCGAATGAGCAACAAGAAAATATCAATGCCGCGCTTACGCGCAATATACGCCCCCGGAGCGATTGCGTCCAATTATGCATTATTAATACGTGCCAGTAGGGGCACATTGCATGTGCCCAGGCCGCATCGCGTCAATATTAGACAGCGCATTTCATCCGGTTGAATACTTCCTCCTTGTTAACGCGTCCCGCGGTGTTATCCATTTCTTGGCCGCGTGTTTTTTTTATGGTTTCGCCACGTTGTCGGAGGGCACATGCAATGTGCCCCTACGCGAATGAGCAACAAGAAAATATCAATGCCGCG
>JBDRAX010000190.1:0-8574 GCA_043823375.1 Candidatus Omnitrophota bacterium
GAGAGGCTAAAGGGGAAGTTCCTTTGGTCTACTCGACCAAACAGTCTATTACGAAAGCATAACTGCTTGTATCTACCGCGTTTTCGTGAAAAAATGAGTTTGACGTACTTCAGTACGTCTTCACTCATTTTTTCACTCAGGCCTTGTATCTACAAACATTTATGCTTTCTCACTACGACTGTTTGTGAGAAATGCGGGCTAGGTATTGTTTTACGGACATAATTATAGCTGACATCCGGCCAAACTTCAATATAGAGGGGCGGTTCTCAAAATACGCGGTCTGGCCCTTCCTCTTGTTGTCGCGCGGCGGCTGGGGTATAATACCTTCATGACGATACAGGATAACAGGATATTTATTGAGAGTATAGGATCTTTTTTATCAGGCAGTTTCCCTGTGGACTTCGGTGTCAATAAAAAGAACCAGCTGGTAAGGCTGATCTATGAGATCTGTATGGGGCAGGGTATGGCTCTTGACGCTCTTAAGGCGAAGATCGATCCGGAGCGTATGCTGGAAAGCGGAAAAGGGGAACTTTTTCACAGATTGAAAAAATATCTTCTGGATATGAGGTATCCTTCTGCCGCGGGGGAAAAAGGTGATCCGCGCCTTATGCCGCTCAAGATAAGTGAGAGATCCCGGGAATGTTCAGTCTGGGATTTCCGGTTTAATCCCGGGAATATTTTCATCGAAGAGGGGGCAATGGAGTTTGAATGGACACGGGATTTTCTGAAAAATTTCCCGTCTGCCCGATGTCACAGTATAAAAGATCTCAAAGAGGGACTTGTGAAAATACAAGGGGGAGATCCTCTGGCGCGGTATGACGCCCGCAGGGATAATCTTTTTCTGGTTAAGGCTAAATCCGCGCATATTAAAATATGCCCGTGTACAAAAGGATATAAAAGGTGCGGGTACTGGATACTTAATATCGGGTTCGGATGTCCGATCGATTGTTCGTACTGCTATCTACAGCAGTACAGTAATTCCCCGGGGATAGTCCTTGCCGTGAATATAGAATCTTATTTTGACGCTATAATTGATTTTGATAAAAGCCTGTCCGGCATGACGCGGATAGGTACGGGCGAGTTTACGGATTCACTCGCTCTTGATAAATATACGAAATATTCGTCACAGCTTATCCCGTTTTTCAGAAAAACAAAAAATCTTGTGCTTGAGCTTAAAACAAAAGTGGCGGATATCACTAATGTGCTTAAGGAGGAGCCTCACGGGAATGTTGTGGTATCCTGGTCGATAAATACGCCCGGGATAGCGGAGAAATATGAAAAAGGCGCTTCATGTATCCGGGACAGGATCAATAGCGCGGAGAGGGCCGCTGAAAAAGGCTTTGGGATAGGTTTTCATTTTGACCCGATAGTGTTTTATCCTGGATGGGAAGATGAGTATAGAAAAGTCATTAATGACATGTTTTCCCATGAAAGTATAAGGAAAAATACCCGCTGGATAAGCCTGGGGACTTTGCGGTATACTCCGGGGCTGAAACAGATCGCGGAAGAGAGGTTTGGAGATAATTTGATGTATTACCAGGGCGAATTCGTTCCGGATACTGACGGAAAACTGCGTTATCCGAGAGCGGCGCGGATGGATATATACAAAAAAATGGTTCAATGGATAAGGGCTTTTGATACTTCAGCATGGATATATCTGTGTATGGAGCCGGCAAGTTCATGGCAAGAGATCGATCTGTAAATTTAAAAATAGAGGGACAGTCCTGGGGCCATTTTTAGAACTGAAAAGGAGGGATATGCGCAGGTTGATCTTGTGGGGGGTTTTGTGGGGGATGATGGTCTTTTCAGGGAACGCGCGGGCTGAGGAAGCGGAGAAAGAGGTGCCCCTGCCTCAGCCGGAGAGAACAGGCACAATGACGGTCGAGGAGGCGATATTCGCGAGAAGATCCGTGAGGGATTTTGAGAATTCGCCTTTAAGCCTGGAAGAGGTATCCCGGATCTTATGGGCCGCCGGAGGGGTGACCGTAGACGGTATGACAGGCCCTACGCGCGCGTATCCGTCGGCCGGCGCGGTATATCCGCTTGAGATATATCTTGTGGCCGGAAACGTAATAGGCCTGCCTGCCGGTATTTATAAATATGAGTGGCGCAGGCATGTGCTGGTGACCGTTAAAAAGGGGGATTTCAGGGAGGCATTATCAAAGGCCGCGCTGTCGCAGAAGATGGTAAAAGATGCCCCTGCTACGATAGTTGTTACCGCGCAGTATGAAAAAACAGCCTCACGTTACGGCCAGCGCGGGACTTTGCGGTATGTAGCCATGGATACGGGGCATATGGGGCAGAATGTGCATCTTGAAGCAGAGAGCCTGGGACTGGGTACGACTATGGTAGGCGCGTTCATAGACCCTCAGGTCGTGAAAATACTCGGTACGGAGAAAAAAGAATTGCCGGTATATATGATGCCTGTGGGGCGGCCGTCCCGGAAGTAAAAGCTTTGTATGGATATCCGTGAAATAGATGAAAAATTGAGCGCCATAGTAAGAGGCATGGATTTTTATTCCTTGTTGACACCGGTTAACAGGGAAGAAGAAGAGAAGAACTTTTTCGAAAATTTTAAAAAAAGCAGAGAATATAATCCGGTTTTCCGCTACAGGCAGAAAGATCTAAGCGCGGAGAAAGAATGGCTGAAGAACGCGGAGGGCTTACCGGATAAAAAATCTCCCGCGCACTGCCTTTTGAAAAATAAGATCGGGTTTGTGCTGGAACAGATACGTTTCCTTGAATGCGGCGATAACCTGATAAAAGACGCTTCAATTAAACTTTACGGGATACCTGAAAAAGCGCATTTTGACGAGGCGCTCAATATTCTCGCCGATACGGCCTGCGCGGGACAGTTTTTTCCCGAGGAAGATGTTACGCCGGGGCAGATGGCGGATGAACTGCGCGCGGGGCTGATAAGCCGGGGGATCGATTGGGAGGTCGTTCTCACGGAAAAGATCGTTCCGAAAATAACGGTTTCAGGCAAAGACAGGACAATATACATAAATTCCGCGATTAATTATACGCAAGCGGAGATCCTGAGGCTGATGACGCATGAACTGGATGTGCATGTTTTGCGGGGCGTTAACGGCACGGCGCAGCCTTTCAGGATCTTTGTCGAAGGCCTCGCGGGGTATACCGAGACCGAGGAGGGGTTAGCTGTTTTCGCGGAGGAGGTCTCGGGCTGTCTTGAAACCGACATCAGGCAGAAAAAGATATACGCCGGGCGAGCTCTGGCCGCGTATTACTGCATGGATGAATCTTTTTACGGTGTATTTAAAGCCCTTACCGTATTTTTTCCGGATTACCTGGCGTACAGGATCACGGAAAGGACTAAGCGCGGGTTACGCGATACTTCGGTAAAAGGCGGGATTACAAAAGGGTTTCACTATATAAGCGGCCTGGAAAAAGTCCGCGCGTATGTTGAACGCGGTGGAGATTTAAGTATACTTTATGTGGGCAAGATAGGGCTGAGCCATATTGAGCCTGTCGCGGAGCTTCTCGCGGACGGGATATTGAAGCCGCCCCGATATCTGCCCGGGTTTCTGCGTGCGGCGCGGTAGCCGTTAAATGTAAGGCATCCTTTTTTTCGCGGTAAGCCTCAGGGAGAAAGCCAGATGAAAATAGCCGGATATCTGAGAGAAAAATACGGGCCATGGGCGTGGATGGGACAGCGCGCGCATGACGCCGGAGGTATAAACCGTATCCTGCCGCTCGATTTTATCATATGTTGTGACTATGGCGCTGATGTGCCGCTTTTTTTTAAAGGAGAGGTCTTTTCCGTCGAAAAGGAAAAACGCTTGAGAAAAGACTGGTCAAATGAAGATCTGAACGCCAGCCTGAGAGGCCGCCTCGGAGAAGAAATAATCGAAAAAATAAACGGTTACGGCAGAAAGGTTAACCTTTTGTGCTACCGGTCCGTAAAACGGTTTGAAAAAAACTTTAAAGGGTTTGATCACGGGGTCAATATATTCGCTGTGCCGGAGAGGATAAAAAAACGGTTTGATAATAAAATACTCATGTATAATAACCTCACGAAGCTTTCACTGAACAAGATCCCCGGGAGAACCGGTATCCTGGGCAGGGAGAATTTCAAGGCCCTGAGAAGAGAGTTGTCATTGCCTTTTGTGGTACAATTCCCCTATAGTTCGAGCGGGCATTATACTTTTATTCTGAGAGAAGAAAAGGATTTTACGAAACTCGCTAAAAAATACCCGGCTCAGACGGCCATACTCAGGAGATATATAGAAGGGTTTTCTTTGAATGTAAATGCCCTGGTATTGTCCTGTTGTGAGGGGGTAAAGGTCGCGGGTTCTTTTCCTTCGGTACAGCTCGCGGGGATACCGGAATGTACGCGTTATCCGGCGGTATTCTGCGGGAATGATTATTCGGCGGCGGCGGGGCTTGATAAAAAAGTGTTCGCTGAGGTGGAAAAACAGTCCGCGGTTATCGGGCGCTGGATGGCGAAGGCCCGTTACAGGGGCCTCTTCGGAATGGATTTCGTGGTGGACGCGGACAGCGGGAAAGTATATCCGGTTGAGATAAACCCGAGGTTCCAGAATTCGACATCCTTGTTCACCGCTTTGAGCGCTGTCTCGGCATCTCCTGAAGAGACGCTTTTTCTGCTTCATATAGCTGAATTCCTTCAGAGCGGTGATAAGATCATGCGTGAATATATCAGGAAATTCCCGTATGAAAATCTGATGCGCCCATTGAAAGGAGCGCAGATCATATTGCATAATAATACAGGCGTTGACGCTGTTACCGGAGGCATTAAACCCGGGGTATACAAGTTGAATAAGCACGGACTGTCCTTTTTGAGGGAAGGCGTTCTTCCGGGAGATTGCCGGGATACGGGCGAGATACTGGTGACTTGCGGCGTGCCGGAACGGAATATGGTGATCGCTCCGGACGCGCCTGTATGCAAGGTCCAGACGAGAGAAAGCGTTCTTGACGGTACAAGAAAGGGCCTTTCCGTGGACGCTGAAAAAAAGATACGCGGAGTTTACGCGGAAACGGGGCTCAGGAACGCGGATGAGAGAGAGTTGGCGGGGGTTTGATCTTTTTGCGCCCAGTCTTCGGCATATTGCCGGGAGGAATTTATGATACGGCGTGAGCCTGAATATTATGTTACGGGTTATAATGAGCCGGATGCTTCAAGGGCTCCTTTTTACCTTAGAGCTCTGGTGTTTGACGGTGAACAGGGCGATTTTAACGCGGGGCTTATTGAAGAGTTCAACCTGATGATGGGAAGGCAGGAAAAGATGCGCGCGCGCGGACTGAAGAATGAATATGCCGCGGGAAAGGCGCCCTCAAAGATAGTGATCATTAACGCGTCGCATGATAACCTGCCGGCTTCGTATGAGACAGCCCGTGTTTTCAGGGAATATCTTAAAACGGGAGGGCATGCTGCTTCTGTTAAAGTCGTTAATACCAGGGAAGGCCTGCTGGCTGAGCTCGAAGACGATGCCGCGGGTGTATTGTTGATGAGCCAGTGCGTTGATAAAAATGTTTATAACACACGTCTCGCCGAAGAGCTTGAGAAAAAAGGGGTTGTTATTGTGCCGGGAAAAAGTACCGCGCCCGGAGGCATTTTTTCGGATAAGGACAGTACCTATAAACTGCTGTCGGATAACGGGAAAAAATGGGATGAAGTCGCCAGGTACAGAAAAATAGAGGTTCAGGGCAGAACCGTTACGCAGGTTGTAGACGGCATTTTCAGCGCGGTAGAGGAATTGCGGGAAGAAACGCGCACAGGAACTTTTTTCGTGAAACCGAATGAAGGGGGCGGCGGGCTCGGGGGATTTCGTATAACAAAAAGAGATGAAGGTTATCTTATCCCGGACCTTTCAAAAGTTTCGGGGGATGTCGCGGAAATACACCCCACATTTATCGATTTTGATACGGATGATCACGCGAAGATTAGAGAGCTTCTCTGGATATACAGGCTTTTCGCGTCTGATGAAAAGATGACGGCTAATTACCTTAAGGTCAGGCTTCCCGTGGAGGATAAAAGCGAGACGGAGGCGGTAAATGTCGTTAAAGAATACCTGAAAGGATGTGAGCATAAAAGAACGCGCAGGCTTGAGAGCATGTCCTTGAGCCGGGAAACCGCGAAACAGCGTTTAGTAAAGGCTATCCGCGCGTTCGAAGATAAATTCAACAGGCGGTATATCCCGTTAGTCAATGAGCATATTGATTTCGGGCTATGGGGCCTCAGGGCGCATTTACGGTTATCCCGCGGGGGCCCTGTTCTTGAGGCGATGTATCACCGCGTTTTTCAGCTTGGGTTTACGGAAGAGGGCGTGGGGTATCTGGGCGCTGATAACATCTCGAATAAGCAGACGGGAGACCTTGAAATAATCCGGCTGGGGCCGGTAAATCCGGTTATGGTAGAGTCTATAGGGGGTAAAACCGCGTTATTCGATACTCTTATTAAAGGAGTTAACGCTTTACTTTCGCTCGATACGCTTCTTCCCGTGGAGGAAAAGGGGCGAGTGCCTTTACGGCTTCAGCTTGATCTGGCCGCTGTTTCCAGGCGGATAGGAGAAGGTAACGCGGATACGGCCAGAGGGCTATGCCTTGCTTCGCGATGGGGCGTATTCGCCGCGAATACCGCGGAATGGCTCGAAGACAGCCTGGCGTATTACGCGTGGAAAAAAACACATGAAGAAGCGGCTGGAAATAAAAACAATTCAGCCGGATAAATAAACGGCGGGAAAGACTGGAGGCATATGGGTTCGGTGCTGATCGTGATAACATCATTGATAATCTTTACGGCGGCGTATAAATACTACGGCGGTTTTATAGCGTCAAAAGTATTTCGCGCGGACTCCAGAGCGCCTGTGCCAAGCGAAGAGTTGCGGGATGACGTTGATTATGTGCCGACGAATAAGGAAGTTCTATTCGGGCATCATTTCGCTTCAATAGCCGGCACAGGGCCTATCGTGGGCCCGGCAATAGCCGTAATATGGGGATGGCTCCCGGCTATTGTATGGATGATAGCCGGTTCGATCTTCGCGGGCGCCGTGCATGATTACGCCGCGCTTATTATTTCCACCAGAAAAAATGGCATGTCTATAGGGGATGTGTCGAAGGATATAATAAACCCGAGAGTTAAAGACCTGTTTCTTTTTGTTATCATGTTTTCATTGTGGATAGTAGTTGCTATTTTCGGCATGGTAATGGCCGTGATCTTCAAAATGTACCCTCAATCGGTTTTTCCTGTGTGGATACAGATACCTATAGCCGTTACGGTAGGGTACCTTTCCTATAAAAAAAACATGAATATGACGATTTTGTCCCTGATAGCGTTAGGGCTTATGTATTTGTCTATCCTGGCGGGCGTGCATATGCCGCTTTTTATGCCGCATATCGCCGGGCTGAGCCCTATGTCCCTGTGGATTATCCTGCTTTTTATTTACGCGTTCGTCGCATCCGTACTTCCGGTATGGAGCCTTCTTCAGCCGCGGGATTATATTAATTCCCATCAGCTTGTTGTTGGCCTGTGTCTGATCGTTCTGGGTGTTTTTTTCGCGAGGCCCGCGATCGTGGCCCCTATGGTGCAGTTAGCTCCGCGGGGAGCCCCTCCGGTATTTCCGTTCCTTTTTATAACAATAGCCTGCGGGGCTATTTCGGGATTTCATGCTCTGGTGAGTTCAGGTACCAGTTCAAAACAGATTAAAAGCGAAAAAGATATACGTTTTATAGGTTACGGCGGGATGCTCGCCGAAGGCATGCTTGGTGTGCTTGTCGTGATAGCGGTTACCGCGGGGATAGGCATGTATGTAAAAGGCCACAACGGCGAAGCCCTGCAGGGCGCGGCGGCATGGAAACACTATTATTCCAGCTGGGCCGCTTTACAGGGCTTAACGGCCAAGGTAACGGCGTTTGTGAACGGTTCCGCCAACATGCTTACCGCGATGGGGATACCTCTTAAGTACGGACAGGCTATAGTAGGCGTCCTTATCGCTTCATTCGCAGGGACAACGCTTGATACCGCGACGAGGATACAGAGATACGTTATAAACGAGATCGCCGAAGATTATAACATAAAACCCCTGAAAGGCAGATACCAGGCTACGACAGCGGCTGTCCTTGCCGCGGCTATTCTGGCGTTCGCGCAGGGCGGAGGGCAGGGAGCGCTGATGTTATGGCCGCTTTTCGGCACAAGCAATCAACTTCTGGCCGGGATGGTCCTCATGGTAGCCTCAGTCTATTTATTCAAACAGGGAATAAAAGTGTGGCCTACGGCTGTCCCGATGGTTTTTATGATAGTTACCTCCGCGTGGGCGATGTTCATGAACCTTGCGGATTTTTCACGTTCAGGGGAATGGCACCTCGTTGTAATAAGCGTATTACTGCTTTTTCTGGAAGTATGGATGATCTTCGAAGCTTTGATATGCGTGAAGGAACATAAAATATAAGCGCTGGCAGGCTTGTTCAGCCCTGTCTTGCGGAAGCCGGGCTTGAAATGGCGCGCCCGGCAGGACTCGAACCTGCGGCCTACTGGTTCGAAGCCAGCTACTCTATCCAACTGAGCTACGGGCGCGAAAAACCTTATCGGATCGTATC
>JBDRAX010000191.1:0-16214 GCA_043823375.1 Candidatus Omnitrophota bacterium
AGCTGTTACCAACTGTAGGGCTTCTGTTACTGGTGAGTCGCCTTGGACTCGAACCAAGCACCCACGCCTTAAAAGGGCGTTGCTCTACCGGATGAGCTAGCGACCCACTACGAAAAACTTTTTTGCATAACGTAATATACTATGTTTTGCCTGAAATATCAAACAAAAATGGCAAAACAATATTTTTTCCAACTGTTTCTCCGGGCTTGAATACTGTTTACTGCTTTATTTCTTTTTCTTTTTCAGCCAGGATAGTATCTACCTCTTTTATGTATTTGTCGGTAAGTTTCTGTACTTTTTCTTTGGCAAGGAACTTATCGTCTTCCGTGAATATTTTATCCTTCTCCCTCTTCACAGCTTCTTCATTCATATGGTGACGGGCGTTCCTTATGGATACCCTGCCCTCTTCCGCCATTTTGTGAAGGACTTTAGCCAGTTCTTCACGCCTTTCCTGTGTAAGCTGGGGCATGGACAAGCGTATTACTTTTCCGTCATTGACAGGCATGATCCCTATATCCGAGAGCTGGATAGCTTTTTCGACCATTTCAAGCGCGGCTCTGTCCCAGGGTTGTATTACGATCATCCTCGGTTCAGGTGTTGTAATATTCGCCAGCTGTTTGATCGGGGTCTTTGTGCCGTAATAGTCTACCCTTATCCCGTCTACAAGCTTTGGATGCGCCCTGCCTGTCCGTATAGTCGCGAACTGATCATGCACTACCTGTACGGCCGCTTCCATTTTTTCTTCCGCTTTCCTGCACAATACGTCTACTTCTGTCTCATACATACATATCACCTCTCAGTTTATTACAGTTCCTATTTTAGAACCACTTACTGCGAGCCTGATATTACCTTCTTTTTTCATGCTGAAAACAACTATCGGCAAATTGTTTTCCATGCAGAGGCTTACCGCCGTCGCGTCCATTACTTTGAGTTTGTTTTTTAAAACTTCCATATAGTTCAGTTTCTCGAATTTTCTGGCGTCTTTATATTTTACCGGGTCTTTGGAATAAACACCGTCAACTTTTGTGGCTTTCAGGATCATATCCGCGCCTATCTCTATCGCACGTAACGCCGCGGCGGTATCCGTCGTAAAATAGGGGTTGCCTGTCCCGCCGACGAATATAACGACCCTTCCTTTTTCGAGATGCCGTATGGCTCTCCGGCGGATATACGGTTCCGCCAGTTCCTGCATCTCAATCGCTGTCATAACCCGCGTGTATACGCCTATTTTTTCCATCGCGTCCTGCAGCGCGAGGCCGTTCAGCATTGTAGCGAGCATACCCATGTAATCCGCTGTAGCCCTGTCCATACCTTTGCTGGCGGCTGTTAAGCCCCTGAAGATATTACCCGCGCCTATGACAACCGCTATTTCTACGCCTGTTTTTTGCGCGTTCTTTATCTGTTTCGCTATAGAAGTGCTCACTTTCGGATCTATACCGTATCCGAAATCTCCCATAAGCGCTTCGCCGCTTATTTTGAGCAATACTCTTTTGATCTTTTTCTTCGGCCCCATATTTGCCCTTTGTCAGCTCTCTTCTCCCACTTCAAACCGGACAAACCTTTTTACTACTATGTTTTCCCCGAGCGTGGCTATCAGCTGTGTTATTAACTCTTTTATTTTAATATTCGGGTCTTTAATGTACGGCTGTTCCAGCAGGCATACCTCAGAATAATACTTATCCAGTTTACCCGCGACTATGCTTTCAACCACATTTTCAGATTTACCTGTGATCTGGCTCTGGAAAATATCTTTTTCCTTTTCAACCGCCGCCTCAGGGACCTCTTCCCTGCAGACATACAGCGGATTAGCTGCCGCGACCTGCAGAGCAAGTTCCCGCGCGACCTTCTTAAACTCAGTATTCTTGGCCACAAAATCAGTTTCACAATTCATCTCAACAAGCACGCCTATGCGGCTCCCGTGATGTATATAGCTTTCTATCATCCCCTGGCCGGCCACACGGCTGGCTTTTTTAGCGGCCTTCGCGATACCTTTCTTCCTCAGGATCTCAATTGCCTTGTCTATATCTCCTCCCGCTTCTTTAAGCGCTTCCTTGCACTCCATCATACCGGCGGAAGTTTTAAATCTTAATTTTTGCACAGCTTCTAAAAAACTCATTGTGTTCTCCCTTTTATTTATTGAAAACATTAACGGTTTGTTTTTTATTTCCCCGAATCATCAAGTTTTATATCCCCTTCTACATTATCTTCGCTTATTTCGATAGCGGCTGAGGGTTCCTGCTGGGCAAGAGAGGACGCCTGGCCGGCATTATCCGCTTCCACGGGTTCTTTCTTTTCTATCTTCTCCGAAGAAGGCGTCTCTACATTCTGAACGGGCTTTGCCGCCTCCTCTGCCATTTCTTCAGTCTTATCTTCTTCCCTCTTTATTACCTTTATGCCCATGAATTCGTCATACCCCTTTTTCAGGGAGTTGGAGAGCGCGCAGACAATATATTTAATAGCCCTGATAGCGTCGTCATTCCCGGGAATGGGATAATCAATAAGATCAGGGTCACAATTAGTATCGACCAGCGCTATTATCGGTATATGTAGTTTCCGCGCCTCGGCGACAGCAATGTGTTCCGCTTCCGCGTCGATCACAACAAGGCAATCCGGCAGTTCTTTCATCTTTCTGATGCCTTCAAGGTTCCGGAGAAGTTTATATTCTTCCCTGTCCCGCTGGGCCTTTTCTTTTTTCGCGAGCGACCCGAAAGTCTCACTGGCTTTCATTTCCTGGAGTTTATCAAGCCTGCCGACACTTTTCTTTATTGTGCTGAAGTTGGTCAAACAGCCTCCAAGCCATCGTTCATTCACATAAAACATGTCACATTTCTTAGCTTCTTCTTTTATTATCTGTTTAGCCTGCTTTTTGGTACCCACAAAGAGTATCTTTTTACCGGAAGAGGCCATAGTATATATAAAATCTGAGGCTTCAGCCAGAGCCTGCTCCGTTTTTTTAAGATCAATAATATAGATATTGTTCTTAGCTCCGAAAATGAATTTTTTCATTTTCGGGTTCCACTTATTGGTCTGGTGCCCGAAATGAACACCATTTTCCAGCAAATCTCTGATCACCTGTGTGGCTATGGTCACTTTCTTTCCTCCTTGTCCCCAGTTAAACCCGGACTTCGCGCAATTATAAACCTTAACCGTTAAGGTTCTTGCACTCCGCAAGCCTAACTGCTTATGAGTTAACCCGATAACACTTGAACGAATATTATATAAAAATCCCGTCGAAATTCAAGTTTTTTATTCTTTTTTTATTTTTTTCATTAAAAAAAGCGATATTCCCGCCCCGGAATATGAATTCTGAGGATTTTTATTTTTACGCGGAAATGCCTTCAGCAGCCTCTTCCTTCTTATCCGCAAACTGCATATTATAAAGCTTTTTATATAAAGGATTTCTGTTAAATAATTCTTCGTGCGTACCGATATCCGCGATCTGCCCTTTTTCCATTACTACTATACGGTCCGCGTGTTTAACAGTACTTAACCTGTGCGCTATTACAATAACCGTACGCCCCTTCATAAGGTTATTGAGGGCTTCCTGTACCAGTTTCTCATTTTCTGTATCCAGGGCTGAGGTAGCCTCATCTAATATAAGAATGGGCGGGTTCTTATATACGGCTCTGGCTATAGCCAGGCGTTGTCTCTGGCCTCCTGAAATTTTAAGGCCCCTTTCCCCGATCACGGTATTATACCCCTTAGGAAATCCTTTGATAAAACTGTCCGCGTTCGCGGCTTTGGCTACCTTTTCGAGCTGTTCCTGATCACAATCTTCATGCCCGTAGCTGATATTAGCCTTAACCGTGTCATTAAACAGTATGGTTTCCTGCGTAACCAGCCCGATATTCTCTCTCAGGGACTTCACGCATATATTTTTTATTTCTTTTCCGTCAAGCTTAACCGTCCCCTTACACGGGTCATAAAACCTGGGAATAAGGTTCACAAGCGTAGTCTTTCCGCCGCCGGAAGGCCCTACAAGAGCGACAATTTCGCCTTTTTTTATGGTAAGGTTTATATCTTTCAGGATAAGATCTTTTTCGTATTTAAAAGATACGCCCTCAAAGGTGATACTGTCAGTAAAACCGCTGATCCGCAGAGCGTTATCGATTTCTTTTATGGTTACCGGCCTATCAAACAAATCGAAAACACGCTCCGCTGCCGCCAGCGCCTGCTGGTTAATGCCATAGACATTGCTCAGTTTCTTTATGGGCTTCATAAGAGAAAAAATAGCGGCGAGAAAAGCGATAAATATGCCTGATGATAATTCCCCGCTGATAATACTCTTACCCGCTATCCATAATATTACCGAGACGCATACAATCCCCATAAACTCTGTCATAGGGCTGACTATTTTCATTATCTTAATGGATTTCATATTCAATTTATAAAAGGTCCTGTTCTGCTCCTTAAAATGCTTCAATTCATAGTCTTCCATACAGAACGACTTGACAACCTTGATGCCTACTATGGTCTCAAGGAGCATATTATTTATATCCCCTATCTTTTCCTGGGAAGACTTACTTATTTTTCTCAGCCTTTTACCCATTTTTATCACAGGGTACAGAATAAAAGGAAAAAGGACCATGCCCATAAGTATAAGGCTCCAGGGAATACCTCCGTATATTTTCAGTCCTATAAGAGCCGCTGAATAAATAACCAGTTCGATAGGCTGTTTAAAAGTATCCGCCACACCCGTACTTATCGCGTCCCGGATCACCGCCGCGTCATAAGTTATGCGCGACATAAGCTGTCCGGTGGGGTTGTAGCTGTAAAAATCCATGGAAAGTTCCTGGAGTTTTTTATATATGTCGTTTTTCAGGTCCCGGATCACTCTCTGGCTGACATCGCTCATATAATATTCCTGCAGGAAATCAAACAATCCCTTGCACAAGAATATCACCACAACCGCGACGATCATTATGTTGAACAGCTTGAGTGTGGGCATATCATTGATCTTCTGGACAATATCAAGAAGGAACGGAGCATTAACACTCTGGGGCAGTACTATTCTTTTACCCGTTATAATAATATCCACAAGAGGAATTATCAGAGCAAGCGGAGACGCGCTGAAAAGGCTGGATAACAGCATACAGACCACCCCAAGTATAAAAATACCGCTGTGGGGTAAAATAAGTTTGATAAACCTCAGATATTCTTTCATGTCCGATGATTCTAACACAGATCCTGCCTGTTGTCGAGCAAAGTTAGGCCTGTGTTAGGCCTGTGTTAAGAACGCCTTAAACTTTAAAAATTAAGCTCTTTGCGGGATAAAACACTCCCCGCTTTGCCTTCTTCTCCGGGCTTTTAACCGCGGGGGTATTTTTTGCTCTTTTTTCCCATTGCCCAATATGCCCAATAGTGATATAATTTGCAGGACAAAAATATTAATCTGAACATTTTACAGGGTCACTTATGGAAAAACTCCGAATAGGTGTGGTCGGCGCCGGCCATCTGGGGTCATTACACGCCAGGATATACGCCACTATACAGAAAAAATCCGGCATTACTTTAGTCGGTGTTTGTGATATCAATAAAAAAACAGCTAAAGAAGTTGCCCACAGATATAATACGGATTATTACCTCAATTATCACGAACTTATAGATAAGGTCGACGCTGTAAGTATTGTTGTTCCCACCAGCCTCCACTATATGGTAGCAAGAGACTTCCTTAAAGCGGGAGTACATGTCCTTATAGAAAAACCCGTTACTAAAACACTTGAAGAAGCCGATGAACTGATAAAACTGGCAAAAGCGAAAGATTTGATAATACAGGTAGGGCATATTGAGCGGTTTAACTCCGCCATAAGGGCTATCGAGCCGCTGATAAAAAAACCAAAATTTATTGAATGCCAGAGGCTTGGTTCCATAAAAAAGAAAAAACGCATCAAGGACGTCGGCGTTGTCCTTGACCTTATGATCCACGACATAGATATCATACTCGGCCTCGTTAATTCGAAAGTAAAAAATATAGAAGCGGTAGGCATAAGTACCGTTTCTGACCATGAAGATATTGCCAATGTGCGCCTTACTTTCCAGAATAACGCGATAGCGGACATCACCGCGAGCAGAGTGACAAAAGAAGAAACCCGCAAGATCCGTATTTTTCAGGAAGATTCGTACATACTCCTTGATTATATGCACCAGGAAGCCTACCTGTTCAACAAACACGGCGATAACATTGAAAATAAAAAAATACTTATCAGAAAAAAGGAACCCCTTAAAGTTGAGCTTAAAGCGTTCGTTAACTGTGTGCGGGGGCATAAAACTCCCCTTGTTTCCGGGCTTGAAGGCAGACAGGCATTACGCGTAGCGCTTGACATACTGGAAAAAATAAACATCAATCAGGCCTCAGTGCTGTAATGCCGCGCGCTTTACGCCCGTTAACGCGGGGCTTCAGCGTTTACCGGGCAGTTTCACCGGACGCTATAGGACTTTTATACTTATATGGACCGTAACATTTTAATAATAGCGGGAGAACCTTCCGGAGACATGCGTGCCGCTGAACTTTTAAAAGAACTGCGCGGCCTGCTGAGCGATGCCTCTTTCTGGGGGATCGGCGGGGATCGCATGAAAGCCGAGGGCGTGGAACTGATCGAACATATAAAAAACTTTTCCCTGGTAGGCGTGTGGGAAGTAGCGAAACAAATATTCAAGATAAGGAAACAGTTCAATAGCCTTGCCTGCCAGATAACGGCCAGAAAACCCCGCATGGCAATACTTGTGGATTACCCCGGGTTTAATCTGAAAGTTGCCGCTTTCCTGCGTAAAAATAAGATCCCGGTTGTCTACTATATCATACCCCAGGTCTGGGCGTGGGGAAAATGGCGGATAAAAGCCCTGAAAAAATTCACGGATAAAATACTTGTCCTGTTCGATTTCGAAAATGATCTGCTTACCCGTCACGGCATTAACTGCGATTTTGTCGGCCATCCCATAATAGAAAAGGTCCCGCCCCTTTCCGCCTCCGGCGCGGAAAAGGTAAAGAAAGGGATAACCATCTCGCTTCTTCCGGGTTCGCGCGGGCACGAGATAAAAAACCTGCTCCCTGTTATGCTTGAAACCGCGGAAAAAATAGCCGGCCATAAACCCGGCATCAATTTTATCATAGCTGAAAGTTCCAATATCGACAGAGCCCTTTACGACGAATACCTGTCACGCCATAAAGGGCTCCGGGTTTCAATCCTGAAAGACGATACTTTCACGTGCCTCGAAAAATCCGACGCCGCGATCGTCACATCAGGGACAGCGACCCTTGAGACAGCGGTAATGAAAAAACCGTTCGTCATTATTTATAAAGCTTCTCCTTTGACTTATATCCTCTTCCGCCTGTTCGCGAAAGTACGTTTTATCGGGCTGGTAAACATAATAGCAGGCAAAGAGATCGTTCCCGAATTACTGCAGGAGAAGGCTTCACCCGATAAAATATCCTCTATAATCCTGGATGTGCTGGATAACCCGGCCGTAGCGGAAAAACAGAGAGAAGAACTCGGCAAGATCCGCGCCGCGCTCGGCGAAAAAGGCGCTCCTTACAGAGCGGCTGTATCAATTGTAAACTTTATTAAATCGCGCGGAATATAGGAAGGTTGTTCCCGCCTTCATACTATCGCCCCTAATGTACCCGGCTCATCGTCTTACGGATCGCTATGATATAGCTATTTTATGGAGGTTACCCGTCCGGCGCACACTTTCCCACTCTGCCAGGTGAGACGGATATGATACATTTGCCCGTTTTCCCTCGCCCCAGAAGTTTTCCTGTTTTTTTGTATTTATTTCATTTTCGATAATGCGCCCGGTTTTCAGATAATACATTTTTCGGGACATATACCTCAGTTCATCCGGCATAGGCTGCGTTGCCTCTCTCTTATCCATATTCACCGTTCCATGCACGGGGTATTCAGGAAGAACTGCTGTCGGCATCGAGAAAAGCGGTTTTAAGAGCGTTATAAGTATTGATATTATCATTAAGATCTTCATTGTCCTCACCTCCTTCTCAATCCACCTATAGTATACAATTCGGATATATTATTAAGATTTGTTCCCCGTTTTCAAACAATTCGTTTTCTCTTTGTTTGATTCGCGTTTTATGTTAAGATCCTGTTGAGACAGGCGCCGCGGCCGCTTCACAGATCTGAGCCTCATGGCATGAAGGGAACTATAAGGTATTGATCGGCATCATAAAAAAACGGGGGGGGCGCGCTCCGCTTTCACTTTCTCCGCGAAACACGTCCCCCGAAACACGCCCGGGAACATATAAAAAAATACGCGCTATAGATCTTCTTCCAGTTTATATCCGTTGTCACCGACATGTTTGACCATGTTACCCGCTTTACCCAGTTTCTCGCGTAAATGCTTCATCTTGTTGTCAATCGCGCTTTTTATAATATCTTCTTTACCCCAGATATAATCCAATATTTTTTCTTCCGAAAGAACATCACCCCTGTGCGACAGGAGACACTCCAGGATCTTGAATTCAACAGGCAGTAAATTCACCTTTTCTCCTTTAACAAGCACCTCATGGCGTACAGGATTGAGTTCCAGAAGATCCGCTCTGCCTATTTTCATCTTTCGTTCCTCTTCTGTTTTTTCTTCCTCCCGCAGAAAATCTTCCAGATGAGCAAAGATTTCCTCAATGGCCAGGCGCTTAAACTTTCTTTCCCGCTCTCTGAACAGATTAAAGCGTTTCATTGCGCACCTCCCCCCGTCCCGAGCTTACTTATAGTATACACGTTGAATTAAAGCTTTTTTTTAAGAAGATATTAAATATTGTTTCTTTTTGCGTTAAGTATTTATTAAGAAAAGAATGTTTTTTTTCGCGCAGACAGCTCGGTGTTATGAACTGTTTTATCGGCACCAGGCGGATGCACCCGGCGTTATACGGATTCAGGCGTTCTCATCTTCTTCCAGCTTGTACCCCATACCTCTTACCATCTTGATCATATCTCCGGCTTTCCCGAGTTTATCCCTGAGATGTTTTATATGTAAATCAATGGTCCTTTCTACAACCATTTTTTCATCTCCCCAGAGATAGTCCAGCAGCCTGTTCCTTGAAAAAACCTGCCCTTTCCGGGAAGAAAGGCATTCCAGAAGTTTGAATTCCGCTGGCGTAAGATCTATCTTTTCGCCTTCAACGGTAACTTCGTATCTCAAAAAATCCATCTCTACTGTTTTTCCCACACTCATCTTCTTTTCGTCAGGATCAAGCCCCTGCCTCCGCAGAACGGCTTTTATCCTCGCGTACATTTCATCGAGATCAAAGGGCTTAACTATATAATCATCCGCGCCCTGACAAAGCCCGTCAATTTTTGTCTTTTTCTCATCTATCCCCGTAAGAAAAATCACAGGAACGGACGAGAACCGATCCCGCTCTTTTATTTTTTTCAATACCTCAAATCCGCCCATACCGGGCATATTGAGGTCAAGTATAACAAGATCCGGCAGTTCCCTGTTTAAGAACTTAAAAAAACTGCCCGCGTCCGTAAACCCTTTGGCCCTGTGTCCCTTGTCACTGAGGTACGTGACTATAAGTTCAATGATCGATCTTTCGTCATCAATGACCACAATGAACTTTTCCCCCATATCGCCTCCTCTTCAGGTAAAAACAATAGCGGGATCCGGTTACATCTCCGGTAACAGGTAATAAAATACGGCTAAATAACTTTTACAACAAGATTATTTTCATCCGCGCCGCGGATAAATTCCGGGCGGTCGAGCATGAACATCCTGTTGTTCTCTATGGCAATAGCGCTAAACCGGTTTTCACAAAGCCTCCTCATGGTATCAGGCCCTACTGTAGGCACATCCCACCGCATATCCTGCCTGGGACGGCTCACCTTTACCATTACGCACCCTGCTCCCGCTATTGAACCTGCCCGCGAAATCGTAGAGTCCGTGCCTTCCATAGCCTCAACAGCTACGATTGTCTTTTCCTTCACGACCACTGTCTGCCCTATATCCATGTCCGCCAGTTTTTTTACTATCTCATACCCGAAGGCGATATCTTCTTCTATGCGGTTGTCAGGAAGAGTTTCGCTTAAGACCCCTTTTTCAGGGAAAAGGTGGGAAAGATACTCTATACCGTCTATAACTTCTACACCTATTCTTCGCAGATGCCTGGTTATTTCTCCCAGTATGGAATAGTCTTTTTTATTTTCAAGTTTTTTCAGGGATCCAGAATATTCCCTGTCGTATTTACCTTCTTTATATATTACCTTTTTATCGACTTTGCCCATTAAAACCAGCTCGCGGATCCTGTTCGTCAAAAGCAAAAATCCGAATTTCCTGTACTGGCCGATTTCCATCCAGTATGTTTTATCCGCCTCTTTCTCAATTTGAGAGAGCGCCATATCTTTAAGGGCAAAGACTATTATTTTATCCCCATGGCTCTTAACGGATCTCACGAATTCCAGCGGAAGATCCCCTCCTCCCGCTATCAGCCCTATCTTTCTCATATTCTCCGCTACCCCGTCTCGATTTGCCATGCCTGCAAAAAAACACTTACGCCTTTTCAAACTTACCTTTTCAGCATATTCTGTTCCACCCGTTATTTTTTATCGACCACGCTGAACATCAGATCAGCCTCACTTACCACCTTGCCGTCAACCGAGGCCTTACCATGAGTCTGAATTATATTTCCGCGTATTACTTTGGATATCTCTACATGCAGCAAAAGCTGGTCACCGGGCACTACGGGTTTCCGGAACTTACAATTATTTATGGTCATGAAAAACGCGAGTTTATTCCGGTCCTCAAGATTCATCATGCTGAGTATGCCTCCCGTCTGGGCGAGGGCTTCTATCTGCAGAACACCGGGCATTATAGGTTCCCCCGGGAAATGCCCCTGAAAAAAGGGTTCATTCATACTGACGTTTTTAATGGCTTTTATCCATTTAGCTTCTTCATAATCAACAACTCTGTCTACAAGAAGAAACGGGAACCTGTGCGGCAGTAAATCCATTATTTTCTTAATATCCAGACTTTTATCGCTCATATCACTCTCCTTCTCTATAATGACTTATCGCCCCCGGCAAAACCATCCGTCATACTGCCACGGGCCATGTTTACGGCACAGGCAAACGCCCGTGATCATATATTCAACATATATTTCTCATACAGTTTACGCGCCATCATGGAATTAACTTTATGCCCCGACTTTTCAGCTATAAATCTGCCTATAACGGGCCTTCCCATCATATATAGATCCCCTATAAGATCAAGGACTTTATGCCGGACCGGTTCATTTTTATATCTAAGGGTTGTGCCGAGAGGGCCTGTGTCATCCATCACAAGAGTGTTTTCAAAATTCGCGCCTTGCCCGATACCGGAGCGTAAAAGCTCTTCCGCTTCTCTCCTGAGGCAGAAAGTCCTGGCCGGGGCTATCTCTTTCTCAAAAGAAAACTCATCCGGAGTTATTTCGAATGTCTCCCGGCCTATGGATTTAACATCGTAATCTATAAAATATGAAATACTGAACTCGTCCGCGGGAAAAACAGTAAGTGAAGCTCCGTTCTCTTCTACCCGTTCTGTTTCAAGAACTTTTATATATTTCTTATCAGCCTGTTGTTCCACGGTTCCGGCCTGTTTCATCTTTTCAAGAAACCCGAGAGCGTTCCCTCCCAATGCCGGTAGTTCTTCACCCGATATCTCAACAAGTATATTATCGATCCCCATACCCCACAAAGCCGCTAGAAAATGTTCAACGGTCTGCACGGCAAAAGGGCCGGACCCTATCGTAGTACGCCTCATCTGCCCGGACGAAAAGACGGCGTCGCTCAATCTGATAAGAGGGCTTCCATCAAGATCTGACCTTTTGAAAGAGATCCCGGTATCAATCCCTCCCGGCCTGCAGATAACTTCCACATCCCGCCCTGTCTGCAAAGCTTTCCCTGCAAAAACAAATTCTTTCGCTATTGTTTTCTGCCTGGCAGTGATCAATGGAGAGTACCTTTCTTTTTTCATGTTCAAACGGCCCCGCGTACGGTTTTTCCGCGAACCGGATCCTCACTCGGACCGGTTTACTCGGATTTTTTCCCGTTCAATTCCGTAATAACCCTGTTCGTAAGATCAAACTCCTCTTTCGCGAACATCATATATCTGGAGTCCATTATATAGCTGTATCCCTCTTTCTTCCCGATGTTTTCCACGACCTTCTGGATATCGTCTATGACCTCCCGGAACATATCGTTCTTCTTGTTAAGCAGAGTCTGCCGGGTTTCCATATCGAACGCTTTCAGGTCATCGAGCTTGGCGTCTATCTCGTTTTGTTTCGACGTTTTAGCCGGCCCGTTAAGCATTTCCGCTTCATCTCTTAATTTCGTAACAAGTTCTATTTTCTTCGCCCGTTCATCCTGCCTGGTTTTCGTAAGATCATTTAAGTTATTTTCAAGGTTTTTCGTCTTATCATATCCGTAAAAAGACCGCCGGAGATCAACATACCCGATTTTTGTTTCCGCGCAATATGCCGGTGCCGCGAGTATAGCCGCGACAGCTAAAACCGAAAATAACACTAAAACTTTTTTTCTCATGCCGTTACCCCTGACCATGTTTATTCCCCCTTTTTTTAAGCGCGCCACACTAAAAACCATGCGACACGCTGAAATAAAACTGCCCTTCTCTTTTATCATCATAATTGTTGTTTAGCGGGAAGCCGTAATCAAGTTTTACCGGGCCTATAGGCGTTTTTACCCTGACGCCCACGCCAGTGCCTGATTTAAAACCCGTATCATCTTTTGTCCCGCCGGTCGAAAAACTCGATTTTTCCCAGACATTACCCACGTCATAAAAAACCGCGCCTTTTATCAGTTTTTTGAATATGGGGAACGTAACCTCCGCGTTCCCTATGAGCATCGACCCGCCGCCGAGAGCCGCGTTCGTACCGCGGTCTCTGGGGCCTACGCCCCTCTGCTTATATCCGCGGATAGTAGAAGCCCCTCCCGCGAAAAACCTTTCGTAAATAGGTACTTCATCCGTGTCCCCGTAACTTTCAATAGAGCCGCCCCGCATCTGAAGTTCCAGGACAAAAGTCTCTATGAAACTCATGTAATACGACGCGTACCCGTATCCCTTGACAAAACTCTTATCCCCTCCCAGAAATCCCCCCGCGTCCTCCAGAGAGACTCCTGTGATCCAGCCCTTTGTAGGAGAGTATTTGTTATCCCTGGTATCCCATGCCAGATTCCACGTCAACCTGCTTATCCAGTTGGACCCCTGCTCCTTTTTCAGATCCTGCGTGGCGTTATCCGGGATATTCGAAATAGCTACTTCCTCAAGGTTGTATACAAGGCCTGTCCCCACCTGGTCGGTTATATCTTTCCCTAATCTGAGAGAGCCTCCCGTACGCCGCTCGTCGTACCCATACCCTGAATCGTCGAACCTGTCCTGCTCCTGCCGGTATATGTCAAACCCGAATAAAAGCGGCAGATCGAATATCCACGGATCAGTCCAGTTCAAAAAATAATTCTGCCTCGCGCTTCCCAGTTCCGCTCTTATTGTAAGGTCCTGCCCCCCCCCGGTAAACCCCGGAAAATTCAAGAGGTCGAAGTTTCTCTGCCGTATCTGGGCAAAACCGATAAAAGCGTCTATGGAGCTATAGCCGCCGCCGAAGGAAAGCTCCCCGGTCTTTGTCTCTTTTACGGTAACATTCAGATCTTTGACATCATTTTCGGCGTTCTGTACGGTATCAAAATACACATCCTCAAAAAAACCGAGGTTGTATATCCTTTCCTTGCTGTACTTCATATTTTTACCGTTATATTTTTCGCCCGGATATATTCTGAGTTCCCTCCTGATAACTTTATCCCTGGTCTTTGTGTTTCCGATGATATTGATTTTGCCCACGTAAACTTCGTCATGCGCTATAATGTCGAAGTTAAGGTCCATCCTGTCCGTTTTAGGATTATATTTGTGCTGCATGTTCACTTCAGCGTTCATGTATCCGCGGTCATAATAAAGCGCCCTGACATTGTCAATATCCTCTTTAATTATCATATAGTCAAAAGGATCTCCTGATCTTATCTTCATGGCCTTTCTTATTTCGGTCTCGGGAAAAGCGAGGCTTCCCGTAATATATACATCTCCGACGAGATATTTTTTTCCCTCATCCACCTGTACTTTCACATAAATCTTCGTCCCGTCCGCGGAAAATTCCTGTTTCCCCGAGACTCTGGCGTCTAAAAACCCTTTACTCCTGTAAAAGGATTTTATTCTTTCAAGGTCTCCCTGGAATTTTTCTTCATCAAAAGCCCCCTTGCGGATAAACCACCAGGCTGTTTTAGTGGACATATATTTTTTTATTTCGTCGTCTGGCACGCTCTTATTGCCTTCTATATCTATTGAAGCGACCTTCCGGGCAATCCCCTCATTTACAAGGAACACCAGATTCGCTCTCCCCGTATCAGCTTCCGGTTCGATCTTGTAATCCACCTCCACGTTATTGTAGCCCTGTTCGACATAAAAATTCCTTATCGCGCCCACGTCGTGTGAAATAAGGCTGAAATCAACAAGTGACCCTTCTTTCACGGTTATTTTTTTCGCCAGCTTGCCGGTCTTTATCTTTGTATTCCCCCGAAACTCGATCTTATAGATTATCGGTTTCTCAACAACCGTAAAAGTCACAGCCACGCCTTCCGTGAGATCCTTTGTCTCAACGAAAACATCGCTGAAATAACCCAGACCGTAAAGGCGCTTCAACTCTTTATTGAGAGCGCTTTCCTCAAAAACGTCCCCGGGCTTCATTTTAAGCCTGTTTAAAACAGTAGCCGTACTTATCGCCTGGTTGCCCTTTACCTTGATGGAAGAGATATGTTTTTCTCCGGCGGCTCCGGCGGCGAAAACCATGGACGCGCACAGAAAGACAAACAGACAAAGCGCAATTAGTGATAACTTTTTCCCTTTTATCATCAGAATCCTTCTTCCTCTTCTATTCTTGACAAATTGCTGAATTTTGTAAATTCAGATAAAAACGCCAGCTTCACTGTTCCCACAGGCCCATGCCTCTGCTTGGCGATAATAACTTCCGTGATCCCTTTATTATCTTCCGTAGGGTTATAATATTCCTCCCGCAAAAGCAGCATTACTACGTCCGCGTCCTGCTCTATCGCGCCCGATTCTCTCAGGTCCGACAGCATAGGCCGGTGGTCCGCTCTCTGTTCAACCGCCCTGGAAAGCTGGCTCAAAGCTACGATAGGGATATCCAGCTCACGGGCAAGCGCCTTCATCGACCGGGAAATGTCCGATATTTCCTGCTGCCTGTTTTCAATCTTTCCGCCGCCTGTCATAAGCTGAAGATAATCAATTATAAGAAGCTGAATATCGTGCCTTGCCTTCAACCTCCGGGCCTTTGCCCTCACCTCTATGGCGGTAATACCGGGCGTATCGTCTATGTAGATAAGAGATTCCGACAATTTCCCTGCCGCTGTGACAAGCTTTGGCCAATCGGACTGCGAAAAAAAACCAGTCCTTACTTTATGGGCGTTCACTCCGGCCAGAGAGCAAAGCATCCTCTGCGCGAGCTGGTCTTTAGACATTTCAAGGCTGAAATACGCGCACGGTACTTTTTCCACTACACCGGCATATTCCAGCATGGAAATAGCCAAAGCGCTTTTTCCCATGGACGGCCTTCCCGCGAGAACAATAAAATCGGATTTCTGAAGGCCTGCCATCATAGCGTCCAGATCATGGAACCCGGTAGGTATGCCGGTAATATTTTCTTTCCGCTGATAGAGCCTGTCAATGGTCTCAATGCTCTCTTTAATTATTTCTTTCATATGCGCGACACGCATTTCGCGCTTTTTATTAGACGTTATATCGAAGATCTGTTTTTCCGCGCGGTCCAGGATGTTTTCAACTTCGCTTGTCGCGTCAAAACTGTCGGCTACGATCTGCGTAGCCGTATTAATAAGAGACCTCAAAAGGTACTTTTCTCTGACGATCCTGATATAGTGGTCGACATTCGCCGAGGTAGGTATGCTGTTCGCAAGCTGGGTCACATAGGTAACCCCTCCGACTTTTTCCAACAGGTTCTTTTTTTTCAAAGCCTCGATCAGAGTAACCATATCTACCGCTTCATTGTTGTCAAAAAGCTCGACTACTGCCTGAAAAATATTCCTGTTGGCGTCTGAATAAAAGGCGTACTCTTCGATCTGCTCAATGGCTTTGGCAATGGCTTCTTTATCAAGAAGCATTGAGCCAAGAACCGCGACCTCTGCTTCCAGACT
>JBDRAX010000192.1:0-2161 GCA_043823375.1 Candidatus Omnitrophota bacterium
TTTCCATGTGCGGATACATTCCCGTCGCGATAATGCTCATGTGCGCGAAAAAAATGGGCGCGAAAAAAAGTGAACTTATAAAATATTGCGACAGCGGAGACGTGTCCGGAGATACCGAGCAGGTAGTCGGCTATGCGGGTGTGATCGTGAGCTAAAATATAACGGCAGGGATTTAAGGAGGGGCTATGGGATTATTTAAGAAAAGAAAAAGGATTCTCGCTCTTGGCGGGGGTGCGGCCAGGGGATTATCTAATATCGGTGTTCTGAAAGTCCTGGAAAAGCATTTTGGCCGGTGGAGTCTGCCTTTTGACATGATCATAGGTACCAGCATAGGGAGCCTGATAGGGGCCGCTTACTCTACCGGACTGTCTCCGGAAGAAATGGAAGCCAAAGCCCTTGGTTTTAGCTGGCAGAACCTCGTAGATTTCGGGATTTATCCCACGGGCCTTATCAAGGGAGACAAGCTTGAAAAAATAGTTTTTGAGATGATTGACGGGAAAACTTTCAGTGACATGCGGATACCTTTTGCCCTGCTCACGACAGATATAGAGACCGGTGAAGAACTGACCCATACTTCGGGGGACCTCATCAAACTGATAAGGGCCAGCTGTTCCTGGCCCGGCATATTTTCGGCGGTGGAAATTGAGGGGAGATTGCTCGTAGACGGCGGAGCGCGTAACAGTATTCCGACAAAAGCCGCGCTTGAAGCCGGAGCGTCTTTTATTCTCGCCGTGAATCCCGGTTTTGCCGTTCGAAATCAGAAAGGCGATAAAGGAAATAATGTTTTTAAGGCAATGGTTCAGTCCATGCAGATCATGGGCGAGGAGCTGAATGAGTATCAGTCCGCGGCCGCGGATCTGGTGATAAAACCTAACCTTAAAGGCGTGGACCAGTTCGGGTTTGATAAAGGGCCGATGATCATAAGGGAAGGCGAACTTGCGGCTGAAAAGATAATAAAAGTTTTGAAAAAAAGACTGAGCCGTCCGTGGTAGAAAAAAACGTTTTAGGGCAGAACGAATGAAGAAAAAACTTTTAGCGTACGGACGGATCGTTGTAAGCGTAGGGTTGCTTGCGTTATTGTTCTGGCTCATGAGGCGTGAGATCGGCGGCATATGGGGTACCTTGCGCAGCAGCAACTTGAAAGTCCTCAGTGCTGCGCTCGTGTTGCTTCTTGCAAATGTTGGACTTGCCTCCCTTCGCATGAAAGTTGTTTTTGAAGGAGAGGATCTCAAGATCTCTCTTTGGGAATCTATTCAGCTCACGTATATTGGGTATTATTTCAACAATTTCATGCCGACCGCTATCGGCGGCGACGTTGTCAAGGCTCATTACGCCGCCCGCCATAATAACGAACGTATAAAATCATATGCCAGCGTGTTCATGGACCGTTTTATCGGTCTTTACGCGTTTTTGCTGGTGGCGGCTGCGGCGCTTATCATTGACCGCGGCAAGTTTCAGGGGGCGGCGGTCAGGGTGGTCGTGTATGTTCTTCTTCTTATAGGTGTTGTCGCATTCGTGGTCGCTGTTAACAAAAGAATAGCCAGGTTCATGGAGCGTTTTTTCGCGCGTTTCAAGATGTCGGGCTTCGCCCAGAAACTTGAAACCGTGTACGGGATAATACATGATTACAGGAACAGGCGAACCATTGTAGCGAAGTCCCTCGTGATATCCCTGATTGGGCAGTGCATATATTTTATAGCAGTGTATCTGGTTTTTATTTCCGTGGCGGCGAAAGTGAATTTCGGAAATGTGCTCTTGATAATGCCGGTTGTTTCCTGTGTCAGCATGGCGCCTTCCATGGGAGGGATGGGAGTCAGAGAAAGCGCCATTGTAATGTTTTTTACGCCTCTTGTAGGAAAGGAATCCGCGTTCGCAGTTAGCCTTATTTTACTCTCCGGTTATCTTTTCTTAAGCATAATAGGCGGCGTGGTGTACCTTTGGTGGGGAATATCTCATAGAGGCGCTGGAAGTGTTATACAGTGATCAGTGATCTGTGAACAGTGATCAGTGGGTAGAACGGAGTAATGTCAAATGACAAAGCACAAAATCCAAAATAAATCCAAAACGTCAAATCCAGACAATAAAACTTTTTGTGCTTACTTTGCATCTGATATCATTTTGTTTTTGAATTTTGTCATTTGAGCTTATTTTGTGCTTTGAA
>JBDRAX010000193.1:0-2059 GCA_043823375.1 Candidatus Omnitrophota bacterium
AGTACCCCAGAAATATTAACACCGGCCGGAGCTATCCCATATGTGACATATCAGAGAACTTGTGATATGATAATAACAGTTATGTGAAATAAAAGCGGAGATGCGTAGCGCCTTATATGACTACAAACAGAAAACTGATAAAATCCACTGGCGTAATAGGTGTCGCGATCACGATGAGCCGGGTACTCGGGTTCGCGCGTGATGTTCTTTTTGCTAATTTTTTCGGGACAGGGATGTCCGCCCAGGCGTTTGTCGTGGCTTTCAGGCTGCCTAATATGCTCAGGGACATGGTAGGGGAAGGGGCTACGGACGCGGCGATCGTGCCGATCCTTACGGAATACAGCCATACCCGGACTAAAGAGGAATACTGGGAGGCGGCGCGGGTAATATTGAACCTCATGTTAAGTGTCCTTATAGTGTTGTCCGTTACGGGCGCTGTTTTCGCTCCGCTTCTTGTCAGGGTAATCGCTCCGGGTTTTGTCCATGACGCTGAAAAATTTTCCACTACGGTATTTCTTACGCGCATGGTTTTTCCGTACATACTTCTTCTCGGTATGGTGGCTTACAGCAAGGGGGTGCTTAATTCTCTCCATTATTTCGTAACTCCGGCTTTTTCCACCGTTGTGCTCAATATGACGATGATAGCGGCTCTTTTATTGCTGTGCCCGGTCATAGGGATAAAGGGGCTGGTGGCGGGAGTGCTTATAGGCGGGGTACTTGAAGTGCTTCTTCAGATCCACCCGCTTGTTTCCAGGGGGTTCAGGATCGGGAAAAGCCTGAGTATTATGCATCCTGTGGCAAAAAGGATCGGGAGGCTTTTATTGCCCAGGTCGATAGGGACTGCCGTGTATCAGCTCAGCGTGCTTGTTGACACAGTGCTCGCGTCCTTGTCCTGGATAGTCGGCCCGGGCGGAGTAGCGGCGCTGTATTATTCCAACAGGCTTGTACAGCTTCCGCTCGCCGTATTCGGGATATCCCTTGCTACCGCGGTACTCCCGAAGATGAGTAAAGAAGTGGCGCTGAATGATATCGATAAACTGAAATCCACGATACGTTTTTCCCTGAAGTCTGTTTTTACGATCATGGTGCCTTCCACGATAGGGCTCATGCTTTTATGTAAACCAATAGTGGAGGCGCTTTTTCAGCGGGGAGAATTCACTTCTTATTCGACGAAGATAACGACTGACGCCCTGTTTTTCTATACTTTCGGCCTGTTCGGCTACGCGGGCATAAAAATACTTGTTAGCACGTTTTATTCGATGGGGGATACTAAAACTCCGGTGAAAACAGCCGCTTTTTCCCTGTGCGTTAACGTGGTATTAAATCTTATACTCATGTGGCCTTTGAAAATAGGAGGCCTGGCGCTCGCTACATCCGCGGCCGCGATAAGTAATTTCGTTATTCTGTATATCGCGCTTACAAAACGCGTGGGCGATATAGGGACGCGTGATATAGCCCGTAGTTTAGCGCGGATATTTTCAGCGGCCGGGATTATGGGGCTTTTTACTTTTCTTTCAGCGCGTTTATTCCTGACGCCCGGCGAGATGCGCGGTATAACTGTTATCGCCGGGATTTCTGTGACGATAATCGCCAGCGGTTTTATCTATTTTATTTCTTCTTACTTAACCGGAGTTGAAGGGATAAGGCGGTTATGCGAGTTGCTTTCCGCTAAAATCCGACAAGGCTGGGCTTTGAAAGGGTCTTGAGTTTTATGGAGAACCATATCGCGGAGCTTCTTGAAAAGGCAAAGGGGCTTCCGGAAAAACCCGGTGTATATAAGTTTACGGATCCTGATAAAAATATCATATACATCGGGAAAGCGGTGAACCTCAGGAAAAGGGTATCCTCATATTTCCAGGCCCGCCGGGCGAGAGACAGCCGTTTGCGGCGCCTTGTAAGCGAGGTGAGGGATATCGGATATATCACGGCCTCGTCCGAAGCCGAAGCCCTTATATATGAAGCGGCCCTTATAAAAGATCATTCGCCTAAGTTCAATATCGAGCTGAAGGATGATAAGTCTTATCCGTTCCTTAAACTTACTGTCAATGAGAGGTACCCC
>JBDRAX010000194.1:0-5140 GCA_043823375.1 Candidatus Omnitrophota bacterium
GTAACGAAAGGCTTCTCTTCATCTTGTCCCTCTTTGTCGGGACGCTCTTCCTCCGTTCTGTCTTCCTCGGGATACTCTTCCTCGATAACGATAGTATCGTGTTCTTCATCCTCATTACCCCATCCGTCCGTCACGGTGAGCAATATCCCGTACTGTCCGGAACCCTTATAAAAAACATTGACCACCTGCCCTGTTTTCTTCTCGGAACCATCCTCTTTTTCGAACTGCCATTTAAAATCCCTCTTATCGTTATTCCCCGGATCGTCCGTTATGGCGGTAAATGTCACCATGATACCGCGTGGATCGGAATTCAAAGGTATTACCGGGTATTCCGGATCTATCTTCCAGTATGACCTTAGATCGCTGAGAGCCCGCTGTACTTTTATATCGACCGTTGCGGCGCTGTCTCCATATGAAGCCTTAACACGGACTTTCTCATCGCCGGAAGGTGTATAACTGCGCGTTCCGGCAAGCGATACAACCCCTCCCTTGCCCAGGCCGACATTCTCGCCACTCACAACTTCCCAAACGGCGTCCGCGGTTATGTCGGACTCCGTGCCGTCGGAGTACGTGGCATACGCCCTGAGATGAACGCTGGTGTTATTCTCGTCCAGCGTATCTTTACCATCGGCCTCTATGCGCAGCCCCTCGAGTGTTACGGGCAATATCTCGACGATCTCCTTCCTCTCCCCTATAACCTTACCGTCCCTGATAACTTTGAAATCAAGCGTAAGCGTCCCGTCGGAAACAGTCTTTAATCCTCCTTGGATAGAATCCTCCCCTGTAAGATCCGTATATTTTTCGCCCGAAACTTCCCAGGAATATGTGACTCCCGCTTGTTCATCCAGCTCCAGTACGGCCGCGAAAGTCAACTCTTCCCCCGCGAATATCTCTTCTTCCGGAGTTATGACTATATCTTCCACCGTGGCTATATACCTGCCCCGTATTTTTTTAAGGACTTCCGCGTACTTCTTTTGCCAAAGATCGGATTCGTTGCTGAGATCCGGCTCGGCGAGCTTTCTGTATTCAAGCAGGTCTGCCATGTCTTTTCTGTCGCTTTCGTCATCCCAGCGGAACCCACCTTTTATCTCCTTCAGCTCCCTGGATATCTCCCCTATCATTGCCTCATAACGCCCCTCCAGTTCGGGGTTACGTTCGGAAGCAAGGCGCAAGCTGTCCAGCGAGCAAACGGGTTTATAGTAATTCAATTTAACACCGGTCTTCTCGGAAAGCGCGTCTATCTTTTTGACGGCATCCATATGTTTCTGGTAGTCCAGCATGACGGCCCTGTAAACTTCTCCGTTGACTTCCGTGTTGTCCGATTCCGGTACCAGGGTATCCATCCCGCAATTCAGCGCTTCCCGTATCTCTTTCATGCGTTCGGCGCCCACGCCCTGTCCCAGCATTTCCGCCGCCATGCGTTCCTCGAGTTTCTGTATTATTTTGTTGAGAAGTTCTTTCTGGCATTCGTCATGGCGGCTGGCCCAGAGCACCTCGATCTTATGCCTGTACTTTTCTCCTACATATTCATTATCCATGAGTTTTTGTAACTGGACTATCACGGGGTCGTTCTCGACCGCTTTATAGAAAACAGCTCCGACCCAGCGGTTTTCGGCCTCAAAAAATTTATCAATGCAATCCCTTGAATATTTTTGCCCCTTGTATCCGAGATGAGTAAGCTTCCACTCCGCTCCTTTCGAGCCCAGTACCGGTTTAAAAAGCGAGTAGGCGTAAATGTTATCGGTGATCTCGTTAAGAGAGCTTTCCCAGAATTTTCCAAGACCGTAGCTCATCCCGGACGAGCCCACCTGGTAACTCAGGCTCACGACGGCTTCCGGTATGGCCAGCGGCGGAAAAATAAGATAAGCTGTTTCGATCCCGGCGCGAACATAATTTTCCATCACAACAGCCTGGGCTATACCCGAGCCGGGAACCCTGCGCGTTATCACTTCGTTCACCAGGTTCTTCAATCCTTCTTCGTTCGTCGGCGCGCTGACGTAGGCATTAAAATAGGCGTACCCTTCTTCCGCGAGATTGAACCCCTTGAACGCGGTATTGTTGCCAATTTTGCCTAATACCGACCTGTTGAGGCTGTCGTTTATGGATGCCAGGCTCACCTGATAAAGTACGCGGCGCCCCTCGACAACTTTTATGCTGATATCACTGTCCCTGAGACGCTGTACTGTATTATTATCGAGATAATCCAGGTAGTTGTTCACAAGGTCCATGTTCTGGCCGGCTTTGCTGATAAGCGAGGCTATCGCTATCTTAGCCCCGTCCTTTTTGTCCGACATGACCTTTACATATTCGTCCGCTTTATCTCCGAAAAACGAACGGGCTTCGCTTATTCCCGCGTACCGGTCAAGGGTCTTTTTGGCTTCATCCGGGAATTTCACGTTATCGTGTTCATAAGCGGCCTTTTCCTTTTTAAGCACATCCTCCAGCCATTCCCGTTTTTTGGCCTTTTCTTCCTCGGTGCCCGCTTTTTCAGCTTCATCTTTGTGGTATTTTATCGCGTCGTTAATGTTGTCGGTCATTTCATGTTTTCCTCTGTCGGCTATGTCTTTTATCGCCTTCTCTGGATCATCCGCCCATCCTTTTCCTAAAAACCCGTCAACCAGGCTTATAACCTTTCTGGACATGTCCGCTGGATCTTTTATGGTCTGTTTTACCTCGGTAACCCTCCGCGCGAGTATTGCCACTTTACTGTCAACCCCGTCCGTTTTGCCCAGTATCGCCTTGTGGTCCACGGCGCTCCGGTCGATGTATTTGCACATCTTGATTATTTTATCTATCGTGGTGAATTTCCCGCGGATTATCTCGGCCTCAATATGGCGATAAAGTTCCATTGATATGCCAGGCTCCATATCTGCCGTGGGTTTGAAAGTATCATTCGTCAGGGTCTCCCCCATGGTATGGTACATTGTAAGAACATCTTCAGCGGGAACTTTCTTGAGTTTAAGCTGGCCGTCCTCGTTTACCCAGATTTCGGCCTTTCCACGCTTTATCATGTCGATTTCACCCCATTTAGCGCCCCACTCTCCTATGTAAACGTCAAGCGCCGCTTTTCGCTGCGCCGTACAGAAAGCGTCGAACTGCCTCATATCCAGGCCGAAATGCTCTTTTATCTTATTCTCAAACATATCCCTCAATTCCACGGCGTTATCCACGTCGACAAAGAACAAGGTAAAATCTATGTCGCTCGAGAACGACATTTTTTCGAAAGGCTCAGTAGCCCAGCCCCCTATATCTCCTTTAAAAACGGGAGAATTGGGGTTTTTCCTTATGTATTCCATGAGAGCCGCGTGCCATACCTTTTTGACCGAATTCTGCCTCTCCTGGATCATACGTCTTTCAATATTCTGGTATTTTTCGTTCCATATGGCGGTTGCTTTCCTGTCGGCTTCTATGCCGTCCATCCCTCCCTTACGTAGTTCCGCGGCCATATCGCCGATATGATCGGCCTTATACTCGATAAGGTCCTTGAACCCTATTTTCTGCTTTCCCATCCTGCTGAAAACCTGATCGAGATTCCCCGAAGCGTTAAGAACTTTGGCTTCTTCAAGAAGCATCGCTACGCGCTGATCTTTCGGATCCTGTCCGAACTTTCCGGAAAGCCCGGAATACCCGGCATCATCGTCTTCTTCCTGTCCGACAGCGGGAACGTCCGGAGAGGCGAAACATGTCCCCGCTAAAAAACACGCAAAAAACACGCTGAATACAAAAATGAATAAACTCTTTTTCATATACGATACCCTCCCCGTCATATCTTTTTGTTCACCCATTGCATGTTTTCGTCTTGATATGACCAGGTCTTGGTGCCATCATGCCAGAAATAGTACCCGCCCATGGCTCGGGTATTATTCCACATGCCGATATACTTGTGGCCTGTCGCGGGCCAGTTATAAATGCCATGGCCGTAGAATACGCCGTCACGGAATTCTCCCACGTATGTTTCCTTGTTAGTTAAATATTTTTTGCCGTGTCCATTAATCGAATCGTTCCTGAACTCCCCTGTGTACACCGTTCCATCCGGCCATTTCAATACGCCATGTCCGTGTTTTTTGTTATCAAGGAACTGTCCGGTATATTCATGCCCGTCGGGCCAAAAATACTCCCCGTGGCCGGTCCTGACATCATTGGACCATTCCCCCGTGTATTTCTGTCCGTCACTCCAGGAGTAAGTGCCGTGCCCGTCTTTTTTATCGTCTTTCCACACGCCGATGTAACTCGCGCCGCCGTTTTCGGCATAAATACCGTAACCCGTTCTTTTTCCTTTACGAACCCCGCCTACGTACGATGCCCCATCGGGATATTCAATCGCCTCTATATTGTCAATTCCCGTCATAAGTCCTCCGGTATGGGCCGCTGAATGGGCCCTGAGGACACGCGCAAGTTTGGCGACATCGTCGTTACCAGGGTCCAGCCTGGCGGCCTGTTTTATCCTTTCAGAGGCCTTATCAAGCTCTCCCATTTCTATAAAAACCTGGGCCATTGTAAGATGCGGCAAAGCGGAAGACTCATCAAGCCTTCTTGCTTTAAGCGCGATTTCCAGCGCCAGGTACGCCCACCGGTCATCAACTTTCCCAGTGTCCATATAATTCCGCAAATACCCCTGCGCCTGTCCGCATAAAGATTCAACCGTTTCCATGGCGGGCTGGGAGATCGCGGAGCAGGTTGAGAAGAGTATTGATACCGCGAATAACCCCATAAGGAAGATTCTCATGTGGTCCTTTCTCATGTTATTTTCTCCTTCTTTACTGTATATAGAAATGTTACTAGTAGTTTGTCTTTAGATAATAGAATATTGTTGTATGTCGTCAAACCAAATGGGACAATTCAGTCAGTTTTTTTAGTTGCGCTTTTAACCATTTTACCGTCATTTTCCCTTCTTTCAAGCAAAGTTTTCTTTTTTAGTCTACAGGGGACATAGTCTAAAGGGGACACCCATATTCTATTAAGTAGATATGAATTAGCTTTTTTATAAAAAAAATAGTGTCGCTCCTACTTTTCTTTCTCAAATTAAGTCACAAGTATAAGCCTTGACTTGATAATATGTGAGATGATAAAAGAATTGGTGGCCCCTCAGAAAGGCGTTACAATAAGGTTTTGTGAGTCAACACAAACCGTAACCCTTTAG
>JBDRAX010000195.1:0-8110 GCA_043823375.1 Candidatus Omnitrophota bacterium
AGATAGCCCTTACGGACGGTTTCAGGAAAACTTATGAAAAAAAAGATTTTTTAAATATGATAAAGTATTTGCGGGAAAGGGAACCGGGACTGAAAATGCTTGAAGAAAATATTTCCTTACGGGAAACTCTTGTCAAAGGGCAGAGGGCGGAGTATATGCCCGATATTTCCGCGTTCGCTTCCTGGGATTACATGGGAAGAAGCGACAGGAGAAAGGACTGGTATATCGGCGATTCCGAACTTATGGAGCAGTTCGGAACAATAGGCTTTAAGATAGATTTTCCGGTTTTTGACAGCGGGAATATACGTGAAAAGATAATTCAGGCCGTGAAAAATAAGGAAAAATCGGTTTTGGAACTGGAGAAGACATACAGGGACCTGTCTCTCGAACTGAATAACGCGATATCCGAGTATAATGAATACATAGAGACTCTTTCCGCCAATATACAGGCCGTTGATCTGTCGGAAAAATCATTCAGGCTTTACCAGGACCTTTTTGAAACGGGGCAGGTTACGCTTCTTGAACTTAACGACGCGGAGCTTATGCTTACTAACGGTAAACTCCAGAGAGAAACCACGCTTTATAATCTGAATATCACCCTCGCGAAGATAGAAAGGCTGACAGCCGGGGGAGATGAGAATTCATGAGAATAAGTAAAATTATCAGGCCTCTTATATATCTGTCCATTATTGCTTTGTTCCTTCTGTCAGTCAGGGCGCGGCAGGAGGCCATATCTTTGAAACGCGCCGCGGAACCGGTGAGTTATATATCCGAAATAAAAAAGCACGGCAGGCCTGTGACTGTGGAGATCGTAAAGGGCGGTTCTTTTCGTGTAACGGAAAAGCTTACGGTTACTCCCGTGACGGAGACGGGATTTGAAGGGTATGTTACCCGTAAAACAGCGGACAGGATCAAAGAGGGCAGTAAAGTCAACGTTCTGGATGAAAGGTCCGTGGCCCGGGGGAAGGTTTCATCCGTGGGCCGTGATGTGGACATCCTGTCGGGGTTATACCGCGTCACGGTAGATTTTGAAGGGCCTGTTGCCTGCGATAACGGGAAACTTCTTATTGAGGTTGAGATCAGCGAGACGGAGGATGTCCTCGCTGTTCCGAATGAGGCGCTTGAGATAGTCAGGGGGAAGTTTTACGTATGGAAATTGGACGATGGAAAAGCGTACATGAGGGAAGTGGAGCTTTCCGCGAGAGAAGGGCGGTCGTCGATCATAGGGGCGGGGCTGAATAACGGTGATATGATAGTAGTAACAGGCCAGTCTCAGCTCCATGAAGGTGATAAGGTGAGGGTGATCGGAAACAGCGGCCGTGGCCGCGGGGAGTGATGATGCTCGAATTTTTTGTCAAAAGGCCCGTAACGACAATAATGCTGATCCTTATTTTTGTCGTACTGGGGTTTGTTTCCTGGTCGCGGATCCCCGTAGAGTCGGATCCGAAGATAGATTTTCCCATAATAACGGTGAAAGTCATTTATCCGGGAGCTACTCCGCTTGAGGTCGAGACTCAGGTTGTAAATAAAATTGAAGACGCGGTATCCGAGCTTTCCGACATAAAAAAGATAAGGAGTGACAGCTATGAAAGTTTCGGTTTTATTTATATCGAATTTAACCTCGGAGTTGATGTCAATATTAAATCCATCGAGGTAAAGGATAAGGTTGACGCTATTATCAACGACCTCCCGGAAGATATAGAGAAACCTGTCATAGAAAAATATGACCCGTTTGTGAAATCCGTGATGGAGCTGGTTCTTACCAGCGGCGGGCATGACGGAAAAGAACTGTATGAGTACGCGGATAAGACTCTTAAGGACAGATTTTCTTCCGTACAGGGCGTGGCTAACGTGGATATATACGGAGGTAAGGAGAGGCAGATAAACATCCTGCTGGATCCCGCGCTTATGAAGCAGTATTATACCACGATATACAATGTGGTGGAAAAGATACACGGCAAGAACAGTAATATCCCCGGAGGCCTGCTCGAGAAGAAAGACTCTTCCACAAGCGTAAGGTTCGTGGGTGAGTTCGGGGATGTCGGGCAGATCTCGGAGATGATCATGACGTCGCCCGACGGTATAAGTTTTCCGCTTAAGGAGATAGCTACGGTGCGGGACGGGTATAAGAAGGTGGATTCCATCGCGAGGTTTAACGGGCGAAGCGGGGTAGGCCTTTCCATAAAAAAAGTGTCTGACGGGAACGCGGTGAACGTGGCGCGCAAAGTGAGGGAGAAAATATCGGCGCTTAAACCCATGCTTCCCGAAGGCATGTCGCTCGAAATAGCTAATGACACCACGACTATAATTACGGAAGAGACGGCGTCCACGGTAAAGAACATATTTATCGGGATACTGCTTACGGTGGCGATCCTTTTCTTTTTTACCGGAAGAGTAAGAATAACGTTCATAGCGGCGGTGGTGATCCCTGCGGCGCTGGTGTCTACCATGTTTCTTGTGGACGCGTCGGGTTTTACCATAAATTCCATGACGCTTCTCGCGGTTGCTACATGTCTCGGTACTCTTATAGCCAATGCCATAGTTATAATCGAGAATATTCTGGTACATATGGAAAAAGGCCAGCCGGCGCAGGAGGCGGCCGTTTCCGGGACAAAAGAGGTCGCTATGGCCGTTTTCGCTTCAACGGGTACGAACCTTGTAGTGTTCGCCCCTATAGCTTTTATGGGAGGTATAGTCGGGCAGTTCATGAAATCTTTCGGGCTTACCGTTATTTACGCCACCTTTTTTTCTCTGCTGAGTTCTTTCACTCTTACGCCGATGCTTTGCGGAGTTCTGCTTAAAGGCGGGAAGAAAAAAACAGAAAAAAGATCCATGTTTAACCCGTTAATGTGGGGTGTGAGGCTTATTGAAAATATTATGGAGTTCATGGTCAGGGAGTATAAACGTATTTTTGACGCGACTTTCAGGCATCCGGTCATGACGGTAATTTTGATCTTTTTATTATTCTGGTCGATGCGGTTCATCATGCCTTTTCTCGATAATGATTTTTATCCGAGTTATGACGAGGACGACATAAGGATAAAAATGGTCATGCCGCAGGGATCGACCATTGACAGAACTCTTGACGCCGCGCTCGGAATAGAGGGCCGGCTGGGATCCATCCCCGAGGTTAGATCTGTCCTTACGAAGATAGGTGAGAACGGCGTGGAAAACTGCGAGATAAAAGTGGACCTCATACCCTCGGCAAAAAGACAGAGGAGCGACGAAGATATAATAAGCGCTCTTATACCTTTTTCAGCCGAAATACCGGATGCCGAAATAACCATGGGAAGGAACGTAAGGGCCGCTGAAGCGGATGTGACGATAAACGTTTACGGGCTTGATTACGATAAAATCGTGGAACTCGCGGGGCGCATGAAAGATAAAATGGAAAACACCGGTTTTTTCAGGTCTGTAGCCATGTCATATAAAACTCCTAAAAAAGAGATACAGTTCATTCCCGACCAGAAGAAACTTACAAGTTACGGTATAGAAAACAGGCTTGTAGGGTATATCCTGAGGGCGTCTTTGTACGGGGATGACTCTAATGTCTTCAAGGAAAAAGGGGAAGAGTACAAGATAAACGCCGAGCTTGACAGGGAATATAAAAAAGATCTCGATGATATGGAAAAAATAAATATTATATCGCGCAAGGGGATGGTCCCCATAACGGAGCTGGGAGAGATAAGGTACGAAAAGGCGGTTCCTGCCATTAAACACAGAGATGGAGAAAGGGTGATACGTCTTGACGGAACCCTCGCGAAAGGGGCGCTTGGGTATGTAACGGGAGTGATCAATAAAGCTTTTTCGGATATGGATTTTCCCGCGGGGTACGGATATAAATATGTGGGGGCGAGCGAACATCAGTCGGAATCTTCCAGGGAAATAGGCAAGGCTTTTCTCCTCGCGGTCATACTTACATATATGCTTTTATGCGCTATCCTGAATTCAGCGACTTATCCTATCCCTATTATTATGTCCATAGCGACGTCATTCCTCGGGGTATTTCTCATGCTTTTCTTTTCAGGGGAGTCCATAAATATTGCTTCCATGCTCGGCATGGTAATGCTGGTAGGGCTTGTCGTCAATAACTCTATACTCCTCATAGATTTTACCCTGTTGAAAATGGAAGATGGTGTGCCTGTCAAGGAGGCTCTATGGCAGGGCGCGTCGGGGAAATTTAAAGTGATCATTATGACATCGATAGCGATCATTCTCGGCGTAATGCCTCAAATGTGGTCTATCGTGCCGCTTAAATCATCGATGGGAGCGGTTATGGCCGGGGGGATGATAGCTTCGATAATTTTTACGTTTCTTTTTGTGCCGGTTGTTTTCTGGTATATAACCCGTTTGCTCGCTTTTATTAAGAGAACGGGCGGAAGGGAGTTAAATGCCGCCTGAGAAAGACATGATCAGTGCGATAATGGGCAGGGCAGTAAAATCCATGCGTAACAGGATCCACAAAAAGAGCGCGCCGGAAGACTCTATCCTGTGTAACGGTATGAAGTTGTCTTTATCGATAGAAAATGATTACATCCTCGTACGGCCTCAGGGAGCGGTTGATATTTATACCGTGCCCGCGGCCCGGAAAAAATATAAAAAAGAAGAGCTGGACAGGCACATAATTATAGATTTCGCGGACGCCTCGCGAGTGGACTGTTCGGCGTTGGCGGCCCTGTTAAGCCTTTTCGCGGATCTTAAGACCCATAACCGGGAAATTGTGATCATTAACGCGAATGATATGTTGAAGGGGTATATAGAAATACTGCGGCTGGAAAATATCATTAATGTGTTCAATGATAAAAAAAGCGCGCTAAAATACCTGTTTGAGAACCGGGAGCCGGTTGATTAATTTAAATTTGACTTTATTTTTTTAAACTCTTATAATAACTTAGTTTAACGGGAACGCCGGAAGAAAAACAATGCGTACATTACAACATATCGCGATACTGTCAGCCATATCGGGTTTTTTATTTCTGTTCAGCCTGGGCAGAATGCCGTTGACCGATCCGGATGAGACGTTTTATGCCCAGACAGCCAGAGAAATGGTAGAGCATAACGAATGGATAACTCCCACGATATTCGGTGACCCCCAGTTTGAAAAACCTGTTTTATATTACTGGCTTATCGAAATAAGCTATAAGGTTTTCGGTATAAGTGAGTTTGCCGCGAGATTCCCTTCAGCGCTCTTCGGTATCCTGGGCGTTATTGGTATATATTTTTTAAGCCGGTTGCTGTTTTCACCTTTATGCGGTTTGTTTTCCGGGCTTATTACGGCTACTTCCGGGCTGTATCTGGTGCTTGCCAGAGCGTGTGTCACGGATATGGTTTTAATGGTTTTCGTGCTGTATTGTTTACTCTTTTTTCTTTACGCGTGGAAGGACAGGAAATTTTCTTATTATATACTGTCTTCGTGTATGGCCGCTTTCGCGGTCCTGACAAAAGGGCCTATAGGGTTACTTATCCCGGGCGTGGTCATTTTTTCGTATATTGTAACTGACAGACGCTGGACAGAGATCAAAACTCTTCCTGTTATATCCGCCGCCGCGGTATTTTCTCTGATATGCCTGCCATGGTATATCATCGCGGCGAAGCTGCACGGGGAAACTTTTTTATCAGAGTTTTTCGGCTATCATAATGTAACCAGGTTTTTAAGCCCGGAACATAAGATCGGGTCGTCGCCTTTTTTTTATATTCCCATATTGCTTGGAGGCCTTTTGCCGTGGACTCCCTTTTTTCTCCTCGGGAGCCGTGAACTTATCGGCAAAAATAAAACCGGTGAAGGCCTGCCCGGATACAGGCTATTTTTGACTGTCTGGTTTCTATTCGTTTTTCTTTTCTTCTCTGTTTCACGGACTAAATTGATAACATATGTTTTTCCGCTTTTTCCGGTATTGGCCGTTATGGCCGGGAGGTTCTGGGAAAGGTATGTTACCGGAAGGGAAGAGAATTCGCGTAAAATCGTTTCAGTGTCATATTTTTTGCTTATAGCCGCGGCTTTTGCGGGCACTGCCGCGGCTGTGATCATAATACACCATAAGTATAATACCCTCGCGTTTCCAGTCGCGCTTGTATGCCTTTTCTTTACCGCGGGCGTAGTGCTTTCATATTTTTTTGTCTCAAGGAATAAAAAATACCTGTCCTTCGTTACGATAGTATCCGTTTTTATCGTTTTGTCCGTGCCTACAGGTATGTGGATAGCGCCTGTTCTGGCTGAATCCGAGTCGAGCAAGACTCTCGCGGCTATCTTGAATGACATGGCCGGGGAGAAAGATCCGGTAGGCGGGGAAAGTGATAATAGAAGAGGCGTGGCATTTTATTCCGGCAGAAAGAAAATAGTGGATATACACCAGTATAATAACCTCAATGACTTTGTTTCCCGTCAGGAAAAAGTCTGGGGGATCATGAAGTATAAACATTATGAACAGCTTATGAAAAAAAGGCCGGACATTCCTCTTTCGATAATAGCCAGATCCGGAAAATATATTCTGGTTACCAATAAAACTGTATAAACACACGGCCCGCGCAGTTTAAGGTTTTATTTCCGACCGTATTTTGTTATAATCGTAAACACTGGAATCGTGATATGTTAAGAATGTGACAACAACAGACAACATGCGAGGTAAAAATGAATACAGGTTTCTGCGGGATTTGTAAGAGCAAAGTTCCTCTCGCTCATATTGAGCGTGACGGCAAAATATATCTGGAAAAGCAGTGTCCCAGGTGCGGCAAGAGCTACGAGCTTATAGCTAATGACGCGGATATGTATAATAAAAAAAGAGCGATGATGCCTGATGAGGAATTCCCCGGGTGTGATCTTAACTGCCTTGGATGCGGAAAGCACAAACAGCCCAATATAATTTTCGTTGAAACAACCAACCGGTGCAACATGAATTGCCCGATTTGCATAACTAACGTGCCATCAATGGGTTTTGAATTCGAACCCGGCATGGAATATTTTGACAAGATATTCAGCCATTATTCGCGGTTTGAGTTTCCCCCGTCAATTCAGCTTTTCGGGGGGGAGCCCACCATGCGTGAGGACCTTCTGGATATTATCAGGCTTGCCCGCTCATACAGGCTTTCAGTCAGGCTTGTTACCAACGGGTTAAAACTTGCTGATCCTGAATATTGCGCTAAGATCGTGGCGAGCGGCGCGTCTATACTCATCTCTTTTGACGGTTTGAATGAAGATATGTATGAGAAACTCAGAGGTTCCCGCGAATCCCTGAAAGTCAAACTTAAGGCGCTTGATAATATTTCCACGCATAAGAAGGGAAAAGTGATCATGATGACTGTCGTGGATAAACAGAGCAACGCGGAAGATATGCCTAAATTCCTTGATTACTGCCTCAAACATTCAGATATTGTCCGCGGGATTTTTCCGATGCCTCTTACGCAGGTATGGTCGGATGAAAGGCTTGATTATACGCCGGAGCGGACGACTCAGGACGACGTCGAAAAAATAGTTAATAACGCTGTCGAGGGCGGCGGGGTGGAATTCATACCTCTGGGGTCTCTTGAGATCAGGAACCTGGCGAGGATATTCAAATTGAGGCATCTTCCGTTTTTGGGCGTTCATCCTAACTGCGAGAGTTTCACGATCCTCATATCGGACGGTGAGAAATATTCGGCTTTAAGCAGATTTCTTAAAAAAGGCACATACGCGCTGGTCAATGATATAAGAAAACTTGACAGTTCAGTGGAAAAATACGCGGTATCCGGTAAAGCGGGCTTCTTCCGGAAGATGGGTATAGCTTTTTCCGCGGTTGGGGTCTTAGCGGCGCATTGTAATTTCGGCAATATAGTTAACGCCCGCGGGTTAAAAGCTTATTTACGGTGGGGCCGTATTATCCTGGAAGCGTTAACGGGGAAAAAAATAAAGGATATCATAAAGAACCGGACCGGAATAAAAAGCATATTACAGATAATAGTACTGCCCTTTGAAGATGACGGGACTCAGGAAAGCGAGCGTCTTCAAAAATGTTCGTCAGGATACGCTTATGTGGAGATCGAAACAGATACAGTAAAGTCCGTACCGGGATGTATCTGGGAAAAATATAAGGAAGCGGCGCTTCGGAGCAACGCGTTGAAATATAATAAAGAGGGA
>JBDRAX010000196.1:0-5103 GCA_043823375.1 Candidatus Omnitrophota bacterium
GAATATTTAATGAAGGAATGCTGGCTATAATACCTTCAGAAAACTCCCTGTTTTAAGGTTTTTTTTGTTGGATTGGCTATAAGTGTTGAAATATAGCGAATTTGGAATATTGAAAGAAAATACTGGATAGAGGCATAAATATACAAAAAATATATATTTTTTGTTGCAAAATTGAATAAATATGGTATACTATAAATGTATGGAATTCGAATATGATATAAAAAAATCACAAGCTAATAAAAGAAAACACGGTGTAGATTTTGAGGAAACAAAAGAAATCTGGCATGGTGATTTTCTGGTAGTTCCAGCACTTTGTGACGGGGAACAGCGATTCATGATCATGGGGAAGATAAAAGATGAATTATACTCTTGCATTTTTACAATAAGAGGGAAAAAAATAAGAGTGATTTCCTGCAGAAGAAGCAGGGATAAAGAAAAGCGAGGCTACTATGAAAAAATTAAATAAAAAAATAAAAACAGAAGAATTTGATGAACGCTTTGACGCCGGGGAAGATATGTGGGATTTTCTATATACGCGCAGGGTAAAAGTACACAAAAATGTACGACGAATCAATATTGATTTTCCAGAGACTATGCTGGAACAAATAGATGAAGAAGCCCATAAAATAGGAGTCGCGCGATCAGCATTGATTAAGCTATGGTTGGCTGAAAAATTAGAACATGCTTAAGTTATGCCCGGGTTTTACTCAATAATTTTTTTTACGGATAGAGATTATCCCGGATAAAACGCGATAACCCGGAGACCCCGGAGAGGATCCTTCAGGCGTAACTTATTGTTGATTTTCCCAAGGTTGAGGGTATAATGTTTTCATGATCCCTATAATAAATCTGCCAGCGAAAATAGTCAGGCTTTTTGATGAGAATACCTCGCCGGGGGAAGTGGCTTCCGGTATATGCATGGGGATGTTCATGGGGTTTATTCCTTTGAACGGGCCTATGGCGCTGGTGCTTTTCATTTCTTTCTTTTTTTTTAAGATAAACAGGCTCGCGGCCATGCTGGTCCTGCCTGTATTTAAGCTTATGTATATCATGGGCCTGAGCGCTTTTACGGATTTTCTCGGCGGGCTCGTCCTGATAGACGCGTCGGGCCTTTCGTATTTCTGGCGTTTCTTTACGCATCTGCCGGTTATCGCCTTACTCGATATTAACAATACGCTTGTCGCGGGCGGATTTCTGCTTTCGTCCATACTCGTTTTTCCCGTGTATTTTGTTTCCAGGCGCGGAATAGTTATCCTGAAAGAGAAGTTTTTCAGCAGGATAAAAAATTTCAGGATAGTCAAATGGATAAAGAAACTTCCGGTTATAAATAGAATACTGTCCGTTATCGGGCGGTTGAGGAGAGGGGAATAGTGGCGAGGTTCATAAACGTAAAAGGGATAGTGATCATAGCGGCCGCGCTTATTATTCTGCAGTTGGCCCTGGGCGCCTTAATTTCTCCTTTTCTCGGGCCCGTTATAACGGAGAATCTGAATAAATACGCCGGGACAAAGGTTTCTATCGGTAAAATAAACGTGTGGCCTTTGACGCTGTCATGTTCTTTGAAGGATCTAAAGGTTTTCGACCCTGACAATGAGGCGCGGAGGATAGCTTTTATTCCCCGCGCTTCCATGAGAGTGAGTTTCCTCGGGCTTTTATCAAAACGCCTTGTGGTGTCTTCTTTTAAGATCACGGGAGCGGAGATCAACCTTAAAGGGGAGCCTGACGGCAGTTTTAATATACAGAAACTTGCCGGAGGAGTAGAAGGAACGCCCCGCGCGCCTTCTAAAACCGGTTTTTTCGACAGGTTTAAAGGAAAACAGGACTGGTTTTCCAGGATCTTCGGTATGATAAAGAAACGTTCATCGAAAGAAGCGCTGGAAAAGAAAGAAGAGGAGAGGAGAGATGCGAAAAAAATACAGAAAGAAGTACTCCCCCTCCCAAGAGGAAGAAGAGTGCTTTTTAAGTCTCTCAGCGACGGGTATCTCTTTCAGATCCGGGATTTTGCCGTGAGCGGCTCACGCCTGAACATTGAAACAGGTGACGGCGGAACAGCCGGTATCGGCGGCGCTTCCATAGTGATAAAAAGGCTCGGCATTGATCCTGTCAGGGGAGTCAGGTTCGATAAAATGGATATCAGGGGTTTAGTTGAAAAGGCCGGTTCGCCAGCGGGCAGTTTTAACTTTTTCTACGAGGAAAAATATGAAAAGGGCATGCAGAAGACAGTATGCGCCCTCAAGGCTGAAGACGTAGACCTTACGGCGGTATCTTTTATCTACGACAGTTCTCTGCCTGTGGATTTTAAGAAAGGGATCATAACAATAAGCTCCGATACTGTTTTTCTTAATGAAAACATGGATTCGAAGAATTATATCTCCCTGAAAGATCAGGAAGTTATACCGCGTAAAGGCGCTAATCTGACGCTGGGAGTTGTTCCTCTTCCGGTCGTTTGTGACGCGCTCAATAAAATTAACCCCGCCAGCCTCAGGTTCGACATTACAGGCACAATCGAAAAACCCGTGTTTACGGGTTTTCAGGAATCGCTTATGGCGCTGGTCAAGCCGTATATAGCGGGCGCGGCGGAAGATCTGAAACAGCAGGGGTTAAAAGCTCTTACCGGGTTCTTCAATAAAAGCTCCGCCAAATAGAGAAAGATCATTTTTAGCTCTTCCGTCTCACTGTCTACGGTTTAACGGAAAAGCTATGAACGCATTGGAGAGAAAATGAGGGATTTAAGCCGCGCGGGGGCAAAGATAAATTCCGGCGTGGGAAAAGCGATCGCCGATTATGATCTGATCAAAGACGGAGACAGGATACTTGTAGCTGTTTCCGGGGGCAAGGACAGCCTTACTTTACTTAAACTTCTTAAACAGATACAGAAGTGGGCGCCTGTAAAATATGAGCTTTTCGCCGCGCATATAAAAACGGATTTTCATTGCGGCAGCTGCGTGCATGATACAGTTTTAACCGGTATTTTCAGGGACATGGGTATTGAACATGTTTTTCGCGACATAAAAGTGCTTGATGAAAAAGGCAGGACAACGTGTTTCTGGTGCGCATGGAACAAGCGCAAGGCGCTTTTCGAGATAGCGGGTGAACTTAAATGCGGCAAAGTGGCGTTCGGCCACCATAAGGATGACATCGTGGAGACCATGCTGATGAACCTCTTATATAACGGAGAAATATCGGCGATGAACCCGAGGCAGGAAATGTTTAAAGGCGAGATCGTCATTATCCGCCCCCTGTGTTATGTCGAGGAAAAACTGATCAGAAAGTTCGCCGCGGAAAGCGGTTTTCCCGAAAAGTCGCGCGAATGCCCTTTCGGAAAAGAGTCCAGGAGAAAATATATAAAAGACTTTATCCGTGAGACAGAACGTCAAACCCCGGATCTCAACATCAAAACCAATATCTTTAAGAGCCTTTCCAGGATAAAACAGGATTATATCGATGCCCGAACAGAAAAGGAAGAGGATCCCCATGCCTGAGACGGAAAAAACAGAAGATTACATGGAAAAGATAACGGGCACGCACCGGCTTTTCAAGAAGATAAACGAGTCGGTTGTTACGCGTTACAACCAGATGGCTCCCGTGGAAGTACTGAACATGATCTTCGGCCCGGATGGTGTGATCTGCGACGGGGTTATTACTCTGTACCCTGACAGCCGGGATAAAAAAAAATATTTTGTGAGGGTTTCCAGAGTGGAAGAAAAAACGGAATATTATATAGATATAGATACCATGCCGAGCGGGTCGGAAGGTTTTTTAAGCGACGCCATGCAGGCTGCGGAACCGGTCTTTATATCTGATGTTACTACCCGATTAACAGACAGGGATTTTGAAAATGTACCATGGCTCGCGGATATGAGAACCGCGCTTATTGTCCCAACCATAGGCATAAACGGTGATCCCGCCACCAGTATCCTGTTCGCCCGTGAAATAAACGGGTTCAGCGGGGAACAGATATGGAAGAATGTGATCCTGACGTATTTTATAACGGATATACTTATAAATCTGCTTTTAAGGAGGCAGACGGATAAGGCCTATAAAACACTGGACGAGGAACTTGAGACAATAGGCGAGATCCAGCGCCAGCTTCTCCCGTCGGAACTGCCGGATACGCCGGGCATAGAGTGGGCGGGGCATTACTGCACGAGTACAAGGGCGGGCGGTGATTATTATGATTTTTTCCCTCTTGGAAAGGATATGCTGGGCGCGATCGTAGCCGATGTTTCCGGTCATGGCTCTCCGGCGGCTGTTGTCATGGCCATGACGAGGCTTTTGCTTCACACTTATCCGGGGAAAATACATCCTCCGAAGAATGTCCTCGATAATATGAATAAAGTGCTCGCGGGGCACATACTTCCCGGACAGTTTGTGACTGCCGTATACGCTGTGTTCGATCTGGAAAAAAAGAGAATGGTGTGTTCGAACGCCGGGCACTGTTACCCTTTGATATTGAGGGCGTCTTCGAATTATGTGGAACAGGTCAGGTCAGAGCACGGCATGCCGCTTGGGGTAGAGCAGTCGTGCCTTTTTGAAGATAAGGATGTCGCTTACGAAAAAGGAGATATTTTCCTCTTTTTCACTGACGGGATCACGGAAGCAATGAACCCGGAAAAGGACCTCTACGGCGAAGAACGTTTGATCATGCATTTTAAAACCCTCAGGGATAGATCCGCGCGTGAAATAAAAGACGCTATTCTCAGGGATGTGGACGATTTCCGTTCCGGGGTACCGTTCAGGGATGATGTAACGCTTATTGTGGCGAAAGCGGTTTAAAGACGGATAAATGGCATATTATGTGATAAATGTTTTCCTTTCACGATGCCTTGAGAACATGGATATGAAAAAAAATACTGTATACGGGATCATTAAAATATGCGTTGGTATCGCTGTTATATTATGCGCCGTGGTCCTTATCAAAAATAACAGCCAGATATTGAAGGCCCTGGCGCCGGGGGCTATCCGTGAGTATATACAGTCCTTCGGCAGGATAGCCGCCCTTGTCTATATCGCGGCGTATACGGCGAATACCATATCCATATTGCCGCCCATAGGCCCGCTTTCTATAGCGGGAGGGCTCGCGTTCGGTACGCTCCTCGGTGG
>JBDRAX010000197.1:0-4297 GCA_043823375.1 Candidatus Omnitrophota bacterium
CGGCCGGGGCTCTGCGAATAAAACTGAAACGGAAGTGGAGGCTATGCCGTGGGAAGATGAAGAGGATAAAACCGGGACATTTGTCCCCTCTGATAGCGGCAGGAAAGTGTATATACGCACCTTCGGATGTCAGATGAATGAACGTGATTCGGAAGTTATAGCGGGTATGCTTATTGAAAAAGGGTATGAGATCGTTGATGCGGCGGATAAGGCTGACGTTATATTGTTCAATACATGCAGTGTGCGCCAGCACGCTGAGGACAGGGTCGCGGGGAATCTGAGACAGCTTGCTTCAAGGAAGAAAAAAGACCCGGGTTTAAGGATAGGGGTTCTGGGATGTATGGCAAAACGCCACGGCGAGAACATGTTCAGGGATTTTCCACAGGTTGACATGGTAGTCGGGCCAGGGAACATGTTTGAGATCCCGGACCTTGTCCCGAAAATCTACGGATCTGAAAAGATACTGGCTGTAAAAAATGACAAACTCCCCAGAAAGAAGGTCAGCACCGGATATATGCAGGAAGGGTCGTTTTCAGCTTATGTCAATATCATGTCAGGGTGTGACAATTTCTGCTCGTATTGCATTGTCCCGTATGTGCGCGGCAGGGAAGTATCGCGTTCGGTGGGGGAGATCGTATCGGAAATAAAATATCTGGCGGACAGGGGAGTGAAAGAAGTTACGCTTCTGGGGCAGAACGTGAATTCGTACGGCAAAGGGCTTTCCAGCAGAAAGACATTTCCGGATCTTCTTGAAGCCGTGAACGGTATAAAAGGCCTTAAACGCGTGCGTTTTACTACCAGCCATCCCAAAGACGCGGACAAAAGCCTTTTCAGGGCGATGCGGGACCTTGAGAAAGTGTGCGAATATTTGCATTTGCCGCTTCAGGCGGGTTCAGATAAGATACTTGATCTGATGAACAGGAAATACACCTATTGTGAATACCGGAAAAAGATAGACCTTCTGAGAAGTATGATGCCTGATGCCGGTTTAAGCACGGATATAATAGTGGGTTTTCCTTCCGAGAAGAACGCGGATTACAGGGCTACGCGGAAGGCGCTGGAGGAGATACAGTATAATTCCGCTTTTATTTTTAAATATTCCCCCCGTACTCCTTCTTTCGCGGCTACGCTTGTTGATGATGTCACGGATGAAATAAAAAAGAAACGCAATAATGAACTTCTGGAAATACAGAAGGAGATCTCGTCTGCTAAAAACCGCGCTATGATAGGCACGGAGCAGGAGGTCCTGGTTGAAGGCAGGAGCAGGATGTCTCAGGATGAAGTCGTGGGTAAGACCCGCAACAATACTTCCTGTGTTTTTCGCGGCGGGGAGGATCTTGTGGGCAGTGCCGTGCGCGTGCTTGTCAGGGACGCCAGTTCATTCACTCTTAAAGCGGAAATGGTTTCCGCCGGACTTTTTCCTTCAGGAGAGCAGTATACGGTCATATGCCCGGGCGGCGCGGGCCTTAAAGCAAGGCAAAGGCGGCGAAGGCACCGGAGGGCGCGCGTGAAACGCGCGGCACGGCGTTACTCCGCGGTATGATTTTTCGCGCGTTCCGGGACTATTCAGGCTTATGGCAGGCATGAAAAGAAAAATAGTTTTTATCCTTGGCCCCACTTCATCCGGCAAGACTCTTGCCGCCCTCAGTTTCGCGGAAAGGAACGGAGGCGAGATCGTATCGTGCGATTCCATGCAGGTTTACAGGGATATGGATATAATAACCCAGGCTCCCGGGGACGATGTCCTCTCACGCGTGCCGCATTATCTGGTTAAAATGCTTTCTCCGGAAGAAGAATTCAGCGCCGCCCGTTTTGTGGAGGAAGCTGGAAAAAGTATCCGTCTTATTTTGGAAAAAGGTAAAATACCTGTTTTTGCGGGAGGCACGGGGCTTTATGTGAAAGCTCTTGTTGACGGGCTTTTTACTTCGCCCCCTAAAGACGATGATTTTCGCGCGAGGATGAACCGCGCCGCGCTGGAACAGGGGCCGGAGTATTTATATTCCAGGCTTCTTAAGGTTGACCCTGACACAGCCTCACGGCTTCATCCCAATGATATAAGGCGTGTGGTAAGGGCGCTTGAGGTTTATGAGCTTACGGGCAGAGCTATTCGCGACAAAAAAAATGAGGCCTGCGGGATCGCCGGGATTTATGACTTGAGGATGTTCGGGCTCAGTATGCCGCGCGGGTTGTTATATTCCCGTATCGAGGATAATGTTGAAAGTATGTTCAGCCGGGGGCTCGTAGATGAAGTGGAACGGATTTTGAAACGGTCTTTGAGTTTAACGGCTGAAAAGGCCCTCGGGATAAAAGAGGTTTCTCTTTTTCTCGACGGGAAACTCACCCTTGAAGAAGCTAAGGCGGAACTTAAGAAAAACACACGGCGGTATGCTAAAAGACAGCTTACATGGTTCAGGGCGGACAGCCGCGTAAAATGGCTTGACGCCCGAAAAGACCCGGGGGATATAGCGGGCGAGATCTCAGATATGATAAAATGAATTTCATATCCGGCACGCGCCTCAGTTTTATCGATTTTTTACCGGAAGAGGAGCATAAATATGACAGTTGATCTAAAACCCACGCGGGAAAAACAGGAAAAGGCTGTGATAGTTACGATAGAAGAAGCCGGCAAATCATCCTGCTGGAAACTGGAAGACAGGGAAGAAGAATTGCTGAGACTGGCGGAGTCCTCGGGTGTGAGGGTTGTGGGCAGGGAAACCTGCCGGATAAGAGAGTTTAATCCGAGGCTGTATATAGGCAAAGGGAAAACTGAAGAAATAGCCCTTATGTGCGATGAACTCGGCGCTGATGTGGTCATATTCAGCGATGACTTATCACCGTCACAGCAGCAGAACCTTGAAGAGAAGCTGGAGCGTAAGACCATTGACCGCACACAGCTTATACTCGACATTTTCGCGCGTCGGGCCACTTCAAATGAGGGCAAAGTGCAGGTTGAGCTGGCCCAGCTTATTTATCTTCTGCCCCGGTTAAGCGGCAGAGGCATAGAACTTTCGCGTATAGGAGGAGGTGTCGGGACAAAGGGGCCGGGCGAGCAGAAGCTGGAAGTAGACAGGCGCCGCATACGTGAACGTATTTCCCGGCTTAAAAAAGAACTGAAAGATATAACCGGGGAGCGCGGCCTCAGGCGAAGCCAGCGCGGCAGGTTCTCAATGATGAATATCGCGCTCATCGGATATACAAATTCCGGGAAATCCACACTGTTTAACACGCTTACTTCTTCTGAAGTCATAGCGAAAGACCAGCTTTTCAGTACCCTTGACCCTATTGTCCGTAAATTCAAACTGCCGAACAACCAGACGGTTTTGTTGTCCGATACCGTAGGTTTTCTCAATCATTTGCCTCATCATCTTATCGAGAGTTTTAAAGCCACATTAGAAGAAGTCGTAGGGGCGGATATTCTGCTGTATGTCGCGGATATGAGCGACCAGCGTATTGAAGAACAGAACGCCTCGGTTTTTCAGGTCCTTGAAGAACTGGGCGTTAAAGACAAACCGATAATAACGGTACTGAATAAAAAGGATAAAGTCACAGACATTTTTGAGGTCGCGCGTATAAAACGCAAGTTCGATAACCCGGTAATTATTTCCGCCCTCACCGGACAGGGGATCTCTGATATCAAAGACCGTATAGTCCAGTTCATGCAGAAGGATATGGAAGATATTGAGATCCTTATCCCGCATGAACATTACGCTCTTTCCGGCGTAATAAGGGAAAACGGCATTGTGCGTCATGAAGAACATCGCGAAAACGGCGTATTTATAGTCGCCCGTATACCGGTAAAGATCAAACACGCGATATTCAAGCATCTTAAACAGGAAAAATAAACTCCGCGGATAACTGAACCCTGTAAAAAAAGAAAAACAAAGATATGGCAAACCCGGAGGATATTTTTTGCTTCAATTCAAACTTTGTATGGACTTAACGTACAAAAAGTAATATAATATAAAACATATTTATCCTATTTTCAGGTTGATTTCTATAATGGCTTATCGCAAAGAAGTTTTTATGTATAAAAAATGTAAATCTCACAAAAAGCCGTATATCCGAATAACAGCTTTATTTACTCTGTGGTGTTTTGTATTCACAATGGGGCCGGGTGAAGTGTTCGCGCAAATATTGGGCAGGGATATTGATGCTTTATATAATTTTTTTCCTGAGCAAAATAGGAATTTTGACGTAAAAAATTTTGTCCTTCCGGGCGCGCTCGGTTCAGTGCGTGAAATGTGGCAGTCTCCTTTATCTCAAAGCGGCGCGAAAAAAGCGGCGCGCACTGTCATAC
>JBDRAX010000198.1:0-3350 GCA_043823375.1 Candidatus Omnitrophota bacterium
ACGGTTTTTCTTTCAAAAGAGAAATATCCATATCTCCGAAAACCGTAAGCGCCAGGCTTCTCGGGATAGGCGTGGCTGTCAGGACCAGAGTGTCGGGCATATCGCCTTTCTTCCTCAACATCTCACGCTGCAAAACGCCAAATTTATGCTGCTCATCAATTATCACAAGGCCGAGATTATGAAAATTTACGCCCTGCTGTATAAGTGAGTGAGTACCGACAACAATGTCCGCTTCCCCTTCAACCAGTTCATTGCTTACCCGGTTTTTATCGTCAGGATCGATCCCCCTGACCAAGAGTCTTACATTATAGCCCAGAGGCATGAAAATTTTACTGATACTGACATAATGCTGTCTGGCCAGTATTTCCGTAGGAGCCATCATAACCGCCTGATACCCGTTACGTACAGCCAGCAGTAGCGCGTACATCGCGACAACCGTTTTTCCGCTTCCGACATCTCCCTGCAGGAGACGGTTCATGGGCTTAAGGCCCGCCATGTCAGTTTCTATTTCTTTGATACATTTTTTCTGCCCGGGAGTTAAAATAAATTCAAATAACCCTTCAAATTCCGATATCAAGCCTTCGCGGGTTTCATGCTGTATGCCTTTATGTTTTACATTTTTTCTCCTTAACGCCATAACTATCTGCAGGAAAAAAAACTCTTCGAAAACCAGCCTTTTATAAGCCCTGTCCAGATTGTCGAATGAATATGGGAAATGTATATTCTCTATGGAGAATTTAAGGTCTACAAGCTTCTGCCTCGCCCTTAAATTTGTCGGCAGAGATTCCCGGATACCGGACAGATAAGATTGCAGGGCCTTATCCACCAGTTTACGTATATACCGCTGTGAAATGTTAGCTGTCAGAGGATAAACCGGGACTATCCTTCCCATATCCAGAGACTTTTCCGTGACCGTATCCTCAAGTATTTCATAAACGGGGTGGATCATCTGCAGGCGTTTCTGCACTTCCGCTTTTCCGTACAGGACAACCTTCTGTCCGGCCCTGAATACTTTGCTTATAAAGGGCATGTTATACCATACGGCAAAGATCCTGCCGCCTGTATCCCCTACAGCTATCTCAAAAATACGTGTCCCTGTCTTCGCTGTAAAAATATTCGTTTTTAAGACCGTACCAGTAACAGCCCCTACCTGCCCGGGCTCTATTTTCCGGATATCCAGGGTTCCGGTCCTGTCTTCATAGCGCCTCGGCAGATAATAAAACAGATCGGATATTGTCCTGACGCCAAGCTTTTCCAGTATAGCGGACTTGCCCGGGCCTACACCTTTTAAATATCTAACCGGCATTTCCAGATTGTCTTTTTTCTCTTGCATAACCATACTAATTGTGCTATGATTTTAACCTATTTTCGGTAACTTGTTATAATACTTAGAATAATAAAAATTAAACGATTGATATCAAAGAATAAATTAGCATTATAAAAGAAAGGTTATCCAATGGCAAGAGAATGTTATATATGCGGGAAGAAACCGGTCTCCGGGCGCACCATAAGCAGAAGAGGTATGGCTAAAAGTAAAGGCGGCGTAGGACAGAGAATTACAGGAAAAACCCTTCGCCGTTTCAGCCCCAATCTCCAGTCTTTAAGCATTATGGCCGACGGAAAAAAGAAAAAAATTAAAGCCTGCGCTAAATGTATCAAATCCGGCAAGATCAAAAAAGTCATATAATCCTGTCTGTAAATAAAAAACCCGGTCTTTTTTTACCGGGTTTTTTATTTCTTTTTTAACGGCAATTATTGTTTTTTTACTGAGGCGCGATTTGCATATCCTTTATGTTAAGCTGGATAGTATCTATCCCCCCCCAGCTGTTTATTGACGGCGTGTACGCCAGGTTTATCGTATTCCCCGCGGAGGGCCGGATAGAACCATTCTTTCTGAATGTTATCGCCTCCCGGGTAATATTCCCGCATGTGGCGAAAAATTTAAAACCATTCTTCCCTATGTTTCTCGGGGCGCTTTTCACTTTGAGCCCGTTAGTTGAGAAAACCGGCTCAAAATTACCCGGGCCATACGGCATGAGCAATTCCATCTCTTTGATCAAATTCATATTCATATGAGCGAACGGAAGTTCTATATCGATATTAAGTTCCGGGATCTTACCTGAGGGCATATTTTTTTTCGCGGCTTCATTTATACAGCCTCTGAAACTTTCCAGATTTTCTTTTTTTATCCTTATACCGCAAGCCTGTTCATGTCCTCCGAAATCCACTAAATACGAATTCGCTTCATTAATCGCGTTGAAAAGGTTAAAACCTTTTACGCTTCGCCCTGAGCCCTTACCCATCTCACCGTCAAATGATATCAATATTGCCGGTTTTGAATATTCCTCCGTTATCCTCGAAGCGACTATCCCGATGATCCCGGGATGCCATTTTTCGTCTCCCAGAACAATGATCTCCTGATCCTTAAGGCGCGTATCCCTGTTTATTTTATTCTGCACATCTTTAAGTATATCTTTCTCGATATCCTGCCGGTTCCGGTTTTCCCGGTCCAGTATATTCGCGATCTCCGATGCCCGGCCGGCATCTCTGCACATCAAAAGATCAAGCGCCACGTTCGCGGACCCTACGCGGCCCATCGCGTTTATCCTGGGGCCCATTCCGAATCCTATGTGCCTGCATGTGAGATTTTCCGGATCAATTCCCGCCACGCGCATAAGAGCGTTAAGCCCCGGTTTCTCTGTACAGCGCAGTTTTTTTAACCCTGCTTTAGTCAGTATCCTGTTCTCATCGATCTGCGGGACTACATCCGCGACAGTACCCAGTGCCACAAGATCCAGATGCCTGTCCGCGTAATCACGCGCGCCTGTCCCCGCGAGTAATGCCTGCGCGATCTTATAAGTCACTCCCACACCCGCGAGATATTTAAAAGGATACCCGCATTCCTCCTGATGAGGGTCGATTATGGCAAAAGCCGGCGGCCTCTCCCCGCTTTTCACCTCATGATGGTCCGTAATAACCACATCGATGCCGTAATCAGCCGCGCATTTGACTTCCTCCACCGAATTTATTCCGCAATCCACAGTCACGATAAGCTTAACACCCCTGTCACGGGCCATTGCCACAGCCCTGATATTAAGGCCGTATCCGTCTTCCATGCGGTTCGGGATAAAAGTCTCATACTTTGCCCCCATAGTCTCGAAAATATCGGAAAGAAGGGCCGTAGAAGTCACACCGTCGACATCATAATCGCCGTAAATAAGTATTTTTTCTCCGCTGGCAACGGCCTGCTTGATCCTGGCTGTACCCCGGTCCATATCTTTCATGAGAAAAGGGTCATAACATGAGGAAAGTTCCCCGAACAGAAAGTTTCGGGCTGACTGCGGAGTCCG
>JBDRAX010000199.1:0-7580 GCA_043823375.1 Candidatus Omnitrophota bacterium
CTATGACACTAATTATGAAGGCAAAGCTCAAGCCGCGCTTGATATCCTTGAAGAAAGAGATTTTGTCTTCGTGCATGTGGAGGCACCGGATGAAGCCGGGCATAACGGGGATATAAGAGCGAAGATCACTGCCATAGAAAATTTCGATAGAAAAATAACAGGGAAAATCCTTGCGAAGTTCGCGGATAAAAACGATTACAGGATACTTATCCTTCCGGATCATCCCACACCGATAGTGAAAAGGACTCATACATCTGATCCTGTGCCGTTTGCAATGGCCGGAAAAGGGATTACCCCGGATGAAGTGACTGTCTTTACGGAAAAAGCGGCAAAAGCGGGAAGTGTCCGTCTGAAAAAAGGTTCGGATTTAATGAAAATGTTCCTGACGGACAGTTTCTGATAAGATGCCGTTTTATCATCTGTGTGCCAGGGTGGAATATAATCTTTTGAACAAAATAACAAAAGTGGTGAAGGTGCAAAATGAAAAAGAAAGGTGTGATCGTTCAGAAGTTTGGCGGCAGTAGTGTGGCTAATCCCCAGAGAATATTAGGGGTTGCCGGAAGAGTGGCCGCTTGTAAGGATCAGGGATACCATGCTGTAGTAGTTGTGTCCGCTTTGGGGGATACAACGGACGATCTCTTGAAACTTGCCGGTGAAATTACTCCGGATCCGCAGAAAAGAGAACTTGACATGCTTCTTTCCACCGGGGAACAGGTATCGGTCGCGCTGCTGGCAATGGCTCTGCATAAGCTTGGATATGAAGCTATTTCGTTTACGGGCGCGCAGGTCGGTATACTCACGGATTCATCGCATACTAAGGCGAAGATAATAGATATCAGCACGGATAGGATAAAGAAAGAGCTGGCGAAGGACCGTATAGTCATTGTTGCCGGATTCCAGGGAGTAAACCTTGATCAGGAGATTACGACTCTGGGCAGGGGCGGTTCGGATATGACGGCTGTAGCCCTCGCGAAGGTACTTAACGCTGAAATGTGCGAAATATATACCGATGTGAAAGGTGTATATACGGCTGATCCCCGGATCGTTAAAGACGCCCGCAAGCTTGACACAATAAGTTACGAAGAAATGCTTGAGATGGCTTCACTGGGCGCGCAGGTAATGCAGGCGAGAAGTATGGAAGTGGCGGGAAAATTTAATGTCCCCATGCATATACGGTCGAGTTTTGACAAAGTAGAGGGGACAATGGTAACTAAGGAGGTTAAAGCAATGGAAGATGTCCTGGTTAGAGGAGTTACTATAAACAGAGACGAAGCGAAAGTCACGGTTTGTGATGTCCCTGATAAGCCGGGCGAAGCCAGTAAAATGTTTGAAAAACTCGCGAAAGCGGATATTAATGTGGATATGATCATTCAGAACGTATCACACACGGGAGCAACGGATATTTCCTTCACTATCCCGAAAAAAGATCTTAACAAGACCGGGGAAGTTGTTAAAAAAATAGTGAAAGGGATAGGCGCGGGAGATGTGAAGATCGATAAAGATATCGCCAAAGTATCTGTTGTGGGTATAGGAATGAGGAGTCATTCCGGTGTCGCGGCAAAAATGTTCAGCGCCCTTGCTTCAAAGAAGATCAATATAGAGATGATATCAACGAGCGAAATAAAAATTTCATGTGTTGTTAAGGAAAAGTACGGGATTACCGCCGTTAACGCGATACATAAGGCGTTTGGCCTTGGTACTGGCAGAAAATGAAATGTGGCCGGATGATATAGTCATCTCCGGTCTTCGGTAAAGAGCGGATAAATGGCTATTGAAAAAGTAAACTTATGCGGGATCAAATGAGGTAAAAATGCGGAAAATAGAAATATACGATACAACGTTAAGGGATGGGTCGCAATCCGAAGGCATCTCGTTTACAGTAAAAGATAAGATGCGTATAGCCGAAAAACTGGATGAACTTGGTATCGATTACATCGAAGGCGGATGGCCGGGGTCAAACCCTAAAGACGATGAATTTTTCAAGGAAGCCTCCAAATGTTTAAAACTACGTAATTCGAAACTGGTGGCGTTCGGCAGTACACGCAGGGCTGACACCGTAGTCGCGTCAGATACGGTCATAAAAGGCCTGCTCGGAGCCGGAACAGAGTGCCTGACTATTTTCGGAAAAAGCTGGGATCTGCATGTTACTAAGGTTTTAAAAACAACCCTTAGCGAGAATCTCAAAATGATCGAGGATTCAGTATCTTACCTTAGAAAAAAAGGCCGCCTTGTAATGTTTGACGCGGAGCATTTTTTCGACGGGTATGAAGAAAACCCGGTATACGCGATGGACGCGCTTAGAGCCGCGCTTTCCGGCGGAGCGGCCAGACTGATATTGTGTGATACCAACGGCGGGATGCTGACAAGCCGGATCTTCGAAATTATTGAGGAAGTAGCCGCGAAGATCTCATGCCCTCTCGGGATACACGTGCATAATGACGCGGACATGGCAGTCGCTAACTCCGTAGCCGCGGTACAGGCGGGATGTATACAGGTGCAGGGGACTTTTAACGGATACGGCGAAAGATGCGGGAACGCTAATCTTGTGTCGATAATTCCCGCTCTGAAATTCAAACTGGGAGTGGACTGCCTGACAAAGTTTGAGACGAAAGATCTGACGGAAGCGTCTATGTATATCGCCGAGATAGCGAATATGAAACCGCAGGATTCACAGCCGTACGTGGGCAAAAGCGCTTTCGCGCATAAGGCCGGCGTACATATAAACGCTATTATGAAAAATTCCCGGACTTATGAACATCTGGATCCGGTGAAGGTGGGTAATAAAAGGCGCATATTGATTTCGGAACTGTCAGGTAAATCGAGTGTCGTAACCAAGGCGCTGGAGATGGGTATAGATCTGGATAAAGCGCCCGACAGCGCGAAAAAAATATTAAACCATGTTCAGGACCTTGAGAAAGAGGGCTACCAGTTTGAACTGGCAGAGGCTTCGCTTTTGCTGCTTATGCGCAGGGCGGCGGAGGATTTCAAAAAACATTTTGAAATGGAAGATTTCCGAGTGATAATTGAAAAACGAGGGAAGGGGCCTATTATCTCGGAAGCCACGGTAAGGATGCGTATAGGAGATGAAGTCCGCCATACCGTTTCGCTGGGAGACGGACCCGTCCATGCCATGGACCAGGCTTTCAGAAAGAGCCTGAGTGAGTTTTTTCCCGAGATCAATGATATGCATCTTTTGGATTTCAGGGTAAGAGTACTTGACGAAAGGTCCGGCACAGCGGCTAAAGTAAGAGTCCTGATCCAGTCCCGCGATAAAAATGATTCATGGTGGACCGTAGGGGTTTCGGAAAACATAATCGAAGCCAGCTGGCTTGCCTTGAGGGATTCGTTCGAATATAAGTTTATTAAAGACCAGAAAAAAAAGAAGAAAAAATGAAAGAGATCCCGACAAAATATAATCCCCGCGAGATAGAGGAACATATTTACGCGGCATGGGAAGATTCCGGATTTTTTCATGCCGATGAAAATACACGGCGGGATGTTTACAGTATAGTAATACCACCGCCCAATGTTACGGGTATCCTGCACATGGGGCACGCGCTTAATAATACTATCCAAGACATACTGATCCGGTGGAAAAGGATGCAGGGCTTTGAAACTTTGTGGATGCCGGGCACGGATCACGCGGGAATAGCTACGCAGAACGTTGTTGAACGCAAACTGTCCAAAGAAGGTGTCCGGAGACATGATCTGGGGCGCGAAAAATTCCTTGAGAAAGTTTGGGAATGGAAAGAAGCCTCCGGAAATACGATAATACACCAGCTTAAACGCCTTGGGTGCTCCTGCGACTGGGGCCGCGTACGTTTTACGATGGATGAAGGCCTTTCAAAGGCGGTCAAGGAAGTTTTTGTCCGTTTGTACCGGGACGGGTTACTTTATAAAGGCGATTATATCATTAACTGGTGTCCGCGATGTACAACGGCCCTCAGTGACGAAGAGGCTGAGCACAGGGATGTAGACGGGATGTTGTATTATATTAAGTACCCGGTAAAAGGAAGTGCGAAAGCCGAAACATTATATGAGGATTATGTGATAGTTGCTACAACCCGGCCGGAAACCATGCTTGGAGACGTAGCGGTCGCGGTAAATCCGGGGGATCAGCGTTATTCGGGTTTAAGGGGAAAATCACTTATCCTGCCTATACTGAAGAGAGAACTTAAACTTGTTTTCGATGAAAATGTAGACCCCGATTTCGGTACGGGCGCGCTTAAAGTTACACCAGCGCATGATCCTGTAGATTTTGAGCTTGGTATTCGGCACGGCCTGCAGAACATAAATGTCATGAACCCTGACGCGACGATTAACGAGCTCGGCGGGGATTATGAGGGTATGGACAGGTTTGAATGCCGTGAAGCGATCATAGAAGATTTGAAGCAACGGAATCTTTTTGTTCGATCAGAAGAACATAAACACGCGGTCGGGCATTGTTACCGCTGCCATACTGTAGTTGAACCGCGTCTTTCAAAACAATGGTTTGTCAGGATGAAACCTCTTGCCGAAGAAGCTGAGAAGGTGGTGAGAGAAGGACAAATAAGGTTTTTCCCTGAAAGATGGACAAAGGTCTATCTTAACTGGATGGAAAACATACGGGACTGGTGTGTTTCGCGCCAGATATGGTGGGGGCATCGCATACCGGTCTGGTACTGCGGGAACTGCGTAAAATCTGATAATGTGCGGGAAGTAAATGTTGAAGGCCCGGAACGAAAAGGTGTTTACGTGGGCAGTGAGCCGCCCGAAAAGTGCCCTGACTGCGGAGGTACGGTATTTGAGCAGGATCCGGATGTCCTTGATACGTGGTTCAGTTCGTGGCTATGGCCGTTTTCTACAATGGGCTGGCCTGAAAACACGAAGACACTGAATACTTTTTATCCTACTGAGACGCTTGTGACCGCGCAGGAAATAATCTTTTTCTGGGTAGCCAGAATGATAATGGCGGGCCTTAAATTCAGGCATAAAATCCCGTTCAGAGATGTTTATATACACGGTACTGTGCGGGATTCAACCGGTACCAAAATGTCCAAATCGCTTGGAAATGTAATTGACCCTCTTAATGTGATAGAGGAAGTCGGCAGCGACGCGTTGCGGTTCAGTATCATATCGATCACTTCGCAGGGGCAGGATGTATTCCTGTCGAAAGAAAAATTTGAGATCGGCCGTAATTTCGCGAATAAACTCTGGAACGCGGCACGTTATGTGCAGATGAATCTGGGAGACGGTTTTTCGGGAGAGGAGCCGGATGCAGGACGGTTGACACTCGCGGATAAATGGATACTGAGCAGTTTTAATGTCGCGGCTCAAGATGTCTCTAAGAATCTTAATTCTTACAGGTTTAACGATGCCGCGGCGGTATTATACGATTTTATATGGCACAAATATTGCGACTGGTATCTTGAAATTTCAAAGCTTTCATCGGATAAGGAAAACGTGCAGAAAGTGCTTTTGAAAGTTCTAAAAGGATGCCTTAGCCTTTTACATCCTTTTATGCCTTTTATAACGGAAGAAATATGGGGGAAGATCCCGTGTAATAATGATAGAATGCTGATAGTATCACCATGGCCTGTACCTGAAAAAGAATACGAATATAACGAAGCTGTTCTTGAAATGGAGATGCTTATAGGATCAATATCCGCTATCCGGAATATCCGGTCCTTCTGGAATGTGGATAATAAGGCGACAGTCGAGGCTGTTTTCAGTGTCAGCACACCGGAAGAAAAAAAACTCATACTGGAAAATTCGTTCTATATAGAAAAAATGGCACGCTGTAATATCGTTTCCGCGGAGCCTGATGCCGTGAGGCCGGAAAAATCGGTGGCATCTTTAGCTGGGGGAATGAGGATCTATGTTCCGTTGGGGGATACAGTCGATATCGATAATGAGAAACGCAAGATAACGGATAAAGCGGCCGGATTGGAAAACTATTTAAAGAGTATAGATAAGAAACTTTTAAACAAATCATTTCTTGATAATGCCCCGGAGGATGTCGTACAGAAAGAACAGGCGAAAAGAGAAAAATTTTCCGCGCAGCTGGCAAATCTCAGAGATAATCTCAATGCGCTTGATTGACCTGGGTGGCCGCAGGGTTAAGCCGGGCGATTATAGTATTAGCGAACGATAAAGATGAAACTTGTTACGTGAGGCATATGGAAAAAAGACTGCAGAATATTTTAGCGCATGCCGGTGTGGCTTCCAGAAGGCGCGCCGCGCAGATGGTGGAAGAAGGCAGAGTGAGCGTGGACGGAAAAGTGGTGGCCGAAAAAGGTTTAAGGCTGGATCCGGCCCGGCATGAAATACTCGTTGATGGGAAAGCGGTCGCGAAAGAAGAAAAAAAATATTATTTTCTCTTCAATAAGCCTAAAGGCGTTATCTCTACCGCGATAGACACGCACGGCCGCGAAAAAGTTACGGATTATTTCAAGGGAATAAATGTCCGCCTTTATCCGGTAGGACGGCTGGATAAGGATACGACGGGTTTATTGATACTGACTAATGACGGCGATCTGGCTCACAGGCTTTCACACCCCAGTTTTGAGGTTAGTAAAGAATATGTGGCTACGGTATCAGGTATGGTGGTGGAAAAAGAAGCCGCTGAAATGGAACGCGGCGTATTGATAGACGGTGAACGGACAGCTCCCTGTGAAATAAAATTCGTCCGCAGGGACGATAAATATTCCGTGTTGAGGATCAGGATACATGAAGGCAGAAAAAGGCAGATACGCAGGATGTTTGAATCTCTGGGGAAAAAAGTCAGGGAACTCGAAAGGGTTAAATACGCGTTTCTGACTTTAGGTTCCATGAAACCGGGGGAGTCACGGGAACTTTCGGAAAAAGAAGTAAATATGCTTAAAAAAATTAAACGCAGCCGGTAATATTTCATGAACGATCTGGACAGAAAAAAAATAGATACAATAATTAGATTCGCTTTAAAGGAAGATATCTGGACGGGAGATATAACGTCTCAGTCAGTGTTGGATAAAACTTTTTCTGTGGAGGCCGTCATCCTTTCGCGCGGCAAGGGTATTGTCTGCGGTATGGATATAGCCGAGAGGGTTTTTGCCGCGGTAGACCCGGATGTTAAGTTCCGGCCGCAGGTAAAAGACAGCGATCATATAGAGCCGGATCAGGAGATAGCTTTCGTGGAAGGTAAAGCCCAATCTATCATGAAAGGCGAACGGGTAAGCCTCAATTTCCTGGGGTTAATGAGCGGTGTAGCCACGAAAACCGGTAAACTGGTGGAGGCGGTTAAAGGCACAGGCGTAAAAATTTATGACACACGAAAAACAATACCGCTGCATAGATACCTGCAGAAATATGCCGTTACGGCAGGCGGCGGATTTAACCACAGGAAAGGGCTCTGGGATATGGTTTTAATAAAAGACAACCATATAAGGGCTTTTGGCCTCCAGAAAAAAACCATGGCCCCGGAAATTATCATTAGAGAACTTATACAGACTGCCAGAGCGGCTGTACAGAAAAACATAAAAGTTGAAATAGAGGTTGAAACACTTAAAGAATGTAAGTACGCTCTTATGGAGGCTCCTGACGTGATCATGCTTGATAATATG
>JBDRAX010000200.1:0-4192 GCA_043823375.1 Candidatus Omnitrophota bacterium
GGGAATATTGATTTTTACGCTTGGCGTAGTTATATTTAACGCCGGCCCCGATTTGTCCCGGAATAAATCACTTTTTTTCATGTGTGTCGGGCTTTCCATATGGCTTTTCTGCTATGGCATTAACTATATCTACCCTGAACACGCGGTGTTGAATATCGCTTTATCAAAGGTCAGTTATCTGGGTGTTACAATGATTCCGTTAATGTATCTTCGCTTTGTCACGATATTCCTGCATTTGGAAAATAGAAAGCTGGTATTTTTCGCGGACATCATCGGTACCATTTTTATAATGACCGCGCTTTTTACGAATCTCATAGTCCTGAGGAATTATTCATTTTTCTGGGGCCCATACCCTGTAGCCGGTGTATTGCATCCTGTTTATGTGTTTTTTGTGGTAAGCGTATTCATTTATTGCCTTGTGATGCAATTTTCCGCGGCATATGGCGCGCGGCAGAAAAATTTTTCACGGACTGATGTAAACCGTATTCGATATGTATTTTTCGCCTTTTTACTGGGTAACCTTGGATCAATAGATTTTTTACAGAACTACGGGTTTGAGTTTTATCCGTTCGGTGCTGTGAATATCGCGGGGTTTGTAATAATTATTACCTATGCGATCGTGAAGCACCGTTTGTGGGACATTGAAGTCATAATAAAAAGAACGCTGGTATTTGGCGGGCTTATTGCGGCGCTTTATGCTGTTTTTATACTTTGCGTATATTCGGGCGCGCTTTTTTTTGATAATTTTTTGCGTAATATATGGATCGCCGGTGTGCCGGCGGTTTTCGCGGTAATACTGCTGCACCGTCCGGTAGAAAATGCCCTCAGGGGCGCTACTGATCGGTTTCTGTTCCATAAAAAATATGATTATAAAAAGCTTCTCAGTGCTTTTTCATCGGAAGTGCTTTCAGTCGTTAAAATCGAGGAGCTTTTAAAACTATCGTCCCTGAAACTTGTAACAATAATAAAATTGCGTTATGCTGGCATTCTGTTGTATGATTCTGAATATAATATTTTCAAGGGAGTTTTATATAACGGCATGGAATTCACGGAGCAGTGCATTTATATGCCGGATAGCGCGAAAATCAGAGATTTTTTTAGAGAAAGGGCCAATCCTATACTTATTGCCGGGGGTGAACAAAATCGCCATCCGAAGGAAATAAGGCAAATAATGTCACAAACTACAGCCGCGCGTTTAGTAATGCCGCTGAAATACAGAGACAGCCTTGTCGGCATCCTTTCTCTCGGCGCTAAAAAATCTGATGAGGATTTTACGGAAGACGATATCGGTATACTCCTGCCGATATGTGAGAGTCTCGCCATTGCGATAGCCAACGCTGAACTTATTAAAAAATTGACCGAGGCGAACGCGAGGGCGGCGCAGAATGAGAAGATGGCTGTAATAGGCCTGCTGTCCGCGGGGATCAATCATGAGATATGCAATCCGCTCGGGATAGCGCGGGGGAAATGTGAAAGTTTTCTATCGAACGCGCGGGACGGGTTTTACCGGGACGAGGATCCGGAGGCGCTTATAAGGAAGGCTGAGAATATACTTGAGAGTGTGATAGCTGAGACAGACAGGGCCGCGGCTATAACTAAGAAACTTTCGTCTTTCGCCAGGCCCGCTACGGGCGAAGTAATAGACAATGTGGATATTAACAGTGAACTGGATGTTGTGCTGGGGCTATTACAGTCTGGCTTTAACATGACAGATCGTATAATGATAAGAAAAGAGATAGCGCCGGATCTGCCCGTATTAAGCGCGGATAGTAAGGAAATACAGGAAATTTTCTTTAACCTGATACGCAACGCTGTACAGGCAATCCAGGGAAACGGTGAAATACTTATACGCATCTGGAACGGGCAGGGAAGGCTCAATATCGAAATCAAAGATACGGGGATGGGAATAAGCAGGAAAAACCGCGAACAGTTGTTTAGCCCGTTTTTTACGACAAAAGAACCGGAGAATGGTACAGGATTGGGGCTTTTTGTAGTAAAGCAAATCGTAGAGAAAAATAACGGATCCATAGAAATTATAAGTACAGAAGGTGAAGGAACTTTATGCCGTATTGTTTTTGCCGTTCATGCCGGTAAAGAATGATAGCCCTTATCCGGTAGGATAATTACGATACGGAAACGGAGAAAAATGATTTCTTATTATTCTATATTTCCGGGTGTTACCGCGGTGTCGGTTTTGATAATCGGCGTTTACGCTTATTTCAGGAACGCCGGTAAAATGTTGAATAAACTTTTTCTGTTTGTATGCGCAAATGTGTTTATCTGGTTAATCGGCTATAGCGCTGTATATTCATGCGAAACTGTAAAAGCGGCGCTATTTTGGGCGAGGTTCAGTTATATCGGTATTGTTTTTATTGCCACGGCAAATCTGCATTTTGTACTGGTTTTGTCAGGCGCGGACAAAAAAATGAAAAAAGTTATAGCCTTCGCGTACATTTTCAGCTTTGTCTATTTATTTTTGAGCAGGACTGACTTTTTTATAGATGGGATGAATCATTTTTTCTGGGGATATTATCCGCGCGTATCATACGCGTATTATCCGTTTATTGTTATTTTTTACGGGATATACATGCTGATCCCATTTTTTTGTACCAGCATATCTGGGGTAAACGGAAAAGTATGATATCTTATACGAGGCGGATACAATTAAAGTATGTGTTTTTGGCGTTTATGATCGCTTTGCCCGGATCAATGGATTACATAGCTAAATTCGGCATAGAAATATACCCGGCGGGATATTTCTTTATGTTTTTATTTATCTCTGTGGTGGCGTACGCTATAGTCCGGTATCGCCTGATGGATATAGATGTTATAGTTAAAAAAACTATAGTGTTTTCTGGCCTTTTTATTTCGGTTTGCGCTATATTCGCCGGCTTCATTTTCGGGGGGGTGGTATTTTGCGAGAATATACTGGGCAACAACTGGATAGCATTAATACCGGCGATTCTTGTGGCTATTTTTACGTTGCATCCGCTTGAGGTGTTCTTGAAAAAAAACACAGACCATTTTTTGTTTCAGAAACGGTATGATTTTAAAAATCTTCTCAATTCCTTCGCCCGGGAGGTTCTCTCAGTTCTTGATGTGGATAAACTGGCTGAGCTGACCGCGCGTAAAATAGCGGAAATTATTAAACTGGACAACGCGATAATATTTTTAAACGATGAGAAACGGAAATTTTTTTTCGCGGGATTTAATATTGATATGAAAAGGGATTCTGACATTGATCATTTAGGTGATACACTGATAAATTTTTTTCATGTAAATAAAACCCGCGAATTTGTCTCTGAAAATATGACTGTTAACGGATACCGCGCGATATTGAAGAATAGCAAGTCGGTTTTAGCCGTTCCCTTAACCATGACAAACCGTCTTGTCGGTGTCCTTTCTCTCGGCGCTAAAAAATCCGACGAAGATTTTACGGAAGATGATATCAGCATACTCCTGCCTATATGCAAGACTCTCGCCATAGCGATAGCGAACGCTGAACTCATTAAAAAGCTTACTGAAGCTAACGCGAGGGCGGCGCAGAATGAAAAGATGGCGGTTATCGGGATGTTGTCAGCGGGGATCAATCATGAGATATGCAATCCGCTCGGAATAGCGCGGGGGAAATGCGAGAGTTTTCTGTCGAACGCGCGTGAGGGGTTTTACCGGGGCGAAGACCCGGAGGAGCTTATAAAGAAGGCTGAGGGCATCCTTGAGAGTGTGATAGCTGAAACGGACAGGGCGGCGGTCATAACAAAGAGGCTTTCGTCATTTGCCAGTCCGGCTACGGGTGAAGATGTGGAAGACGTGGATATAAATAACGAGATAGAAAGAGTTCTTGAATTTTTGAGGTATGAGATTGATGTTGACCGGATAGCGATAGAGAAGCGCGCGGCTTGTAATATACCGCGCGTAACAGCCGACCCAAAGGGTATACAGGAGATATTTTTTAATATTCTGCGGAACGCTGTGCAGGCAATAGAAGGTGATGGGAAGATCGAGATAGATATTTCCCGGGATGGAGAAGATGTTTCGGTATGCATAAGGGACAGCGGAAAAGGCATGAGCCGCAGGGTGAAAGACCGAATATTCAGCCCTTTTTTTACGACAAAGTCGAGGGAAAAGGGTACTGGGCTGGGATTATTTATAGTAAAACAGATAGCTGCCAGGAATAACGGTTCTATTAAAA